>JALFPC010000089.1 GCA_022782305.1 Prevotella sp.
CCAACAATCTCTGATGGCATCATCACATACTCTTTCGGTGATAACAATATCTTAGGCAAGCGTCAGAATGCAGCTTATGCAACCCCAATCGCTTTCGTTGATACCGTTGCTACATTCTCAGTTGTTGATGACCATGGCTCAGTGTTGGAAAATGGAACTTATTATTCTAATACCTCTGCTTGGGGTGCTCTTGATACTGATAACATGTATGGCTCAGGAAATGCTAAAGGGTGTCCTTGCTATGCCGTTATGCAGTATTTCCCCGCCCTTCACTCAAATATGAGTGTTGAGTGCATAGCCTTGGAAGGTTGCACTTTCACAAAGCCTATCAAGAATGGTGCTAAGTTGAAACTTGAGATTCTTCCACTCTATTATGATAGCGCAAGAGATGCATACCGTCCAAACTACGATGAGCCAATGGAGACCATCTATGCTACAGAGACAGATACTCTTGGTTTCAGCGCTGAAGATGCTTCTAAAAGAAACTCAAAGACTATATATGGCGGTAAGGTTGTATTCTCTAAGAAGGTAGAGGATGATTTCGGTGCAACAACTACAGAAAACATCACTATTCCTGCCAACAAGCCATTCGCCATTTATGTATCTGGTTTCGAGGATCAGGTAAATATCGACTTTGGTGTTTATGGTCTTGAGGGTGCAGCAGAAGACGTATTTGATAAAGGTATCTTCCAGTGCTACGATGCAACTGAGGATGCATTCTACAACTATTCTTACCAACAACCTATTGCAGTCAAGATGTATCTAAATGGTATCTTCGACAAGGTTGTTGTATTTGAGAATGAGGTTCTCAAAAATGAGCCAGCTAACATACAGTACAATGTGCTTCGCGTGAGCGCTGACGGTACAACCGTTACTACAGAGGGCTCTGATGCCAACAGCAATATCGGATGGTGGCTTATCAGAACTGCTATGCCTTTCTTTGACGATCAGGAAGGTACAAACTATGAACTTGAACTGAATGTGGATAACTCTGATGAGTGGGTAACATTTAACGTAGATCCTTCCGAGTATGATGGTGATAACTGGCCTTTCTTCACTTTCATTAAGCCAGTGTGCAAGCCTCTGCCAGCCGGTGTGACCAAGCGTGCTGCCGCTGTGTATGTTAAGGGTAGAGGTACTGAGGGCAACAAGCCTCTCTATATCCTCCAGGGTGATGCTACCATCGCTGATGGTATTGCTGCTCTTGAGAATGCCAAGGCTAACAATGGTGTCGTTTACAACCTCCAGGGTCAGAAGGTATCTATGGATGCCAAGGGACTCCTCATCAAGAACGGTAAGAAGTTCTTCAACAAGTAATAAGAACATATTAGATATTTTAGCGAGGGTGTGTCAACAAGAACTGGCACACCCTCGTGTTATTATCAAACAAAGATGCAATATATTCAGTTATCTATCAATAGTATTATCATGAGATTGCTTATGGCAGTCATGGCATTTATGTTGAGCGTGAATGCCATGGCAGATGACTGGATGACGCTGTTGCGGACTCGTATGGATTCTGAAGATGAGAGCCTGACTGATTGGGAAACCATTGTTGACCATCTCACAGACCTTGAAAACAATCCCCTGAATATCAATATGGCAACGAGAGAAGACCTCGAGTCCTTGGGCTTCCTCACTGATGCACAAATAGAAGCCATCTGCCATTACCTATATAACTATCATCCTATGCGATCGGCTGCTGAGTTGAAGGCTATCACCGAACTCAATCCAGAGGATGTGGAACTGCTCAAAACATTCATCATTTTTGATGAAGTAGAAAAGAAACGAGACATAAGCATAAAACGCTTGTTCGGGGGAGGTAAGCACCAAGGTATGGTTTCAGGCAATATTCCACTGTATGACCGAGCAGGAGATGAAAACGGATATCTTGGCTATAAGTATAAGCATACGCTCAGATACGATTATTCAACACGCTATCTGAGGATGGGAATAACAGGAGCACAAGATGCAGGGGAACCATTTCTTGCACCGCCAAACCAACTCGGATATGATTATTACTCCTATTATTTCCTACTCAAAAACGTGGGCCCAATCAGAACTCTTGCCTTGGGGAAATATAAGGTTTCATTAGGCATGGGACTCACCATAAACAATAATTTCGGTATGGGCAAGACCATGGTGATGCAAGCCCTTGGACGCGAGGGTATCAGAGCTTGTTCATCGCGCTCGGAAGCCGATTATTTGAACGGAGCGGCATTATCCATAGACATCACCGATAATCTCTATGCTACGGCCTTTGTTTCTCACCGCTATATTGACGCAACGCTAAATGACGATGGTACCATTGCCACCATACTGCAAGACGGATACCATCGCACACAGACAGAGATAGACAAAAAGGATAATGCACGAGAAACGACCATCGGCGCAGCACTGAAGGCATGCATTGCCAAGAGATGGAAGATAGGGATAAATGCCGTGACCACCCACATCAGCAGAACTCTAAACCCCAAAACCTCAACCCTCTACCGCCGCTATTATGCCCATGGCAACAATATAGCAAACTATAGCCTTGACTATGCCTACACCTCACCTAACATCAAGATATCAGGAGAGACAGCTTCAGGAACATGCGGCAATATTGCCACTATAAATGCCGTGAGATGGCAACCCACGGCAGCCTTTGACCTTACAGCTATGCACCGATTCTATTCCTATCGCTACTACTCACTCCATGCCAAGAGCATGGCGGAAGGAGGAATGGTGCAAAATGAAAGTGGAGCCACATTGGCCTTCTCTTGGCGACCATCGTGGCATGTCACCATGACGGGATATAGCGACTATGCTTATTTCCCTTGGGCCAAATACCAAGCAGCCCTTGCCTCACAATCATGGGATAACATGCTGCAGGTGGCATATAGCGCACAACCCTGGAGATGGGGCCTGTCGTACCAATTGAAACTGCGTGAGAAAGATGATAAAAACAGTGAGCATAAAGCCCTTGTCACCACCACATCGCATAAGGTGAAGGCCTATGTGGAGCGCTCGTTTGCAACCCGATGGTTGGCATCCATCCATGCCGCTTTCTCATCATCACAGTATATGGATAATTCAATGGGCTATATGCTCTCTGCCAATATCAAATATGACGCGCCCAAATGCCTTATGGCTGCAAACATAGGGTATTTCGATACCGACGATTATGATTCGCGCATCTATGCCTACGAACCGGCCATGAGGTATGCCTTCTCATTCCCAACCTACTATGGTCAAGGCATAAGATACTCATTCATGGCACGCTACCATCTAACAAAAAGCATGATGCTGGCAGCCAAGATGGGAGTGACAGACTATTTTGACAGAACAACAATAGGAAGCGGTTTGCAACAGATAAAAGCCTCATCAAAAGCAGATATAGAACTACAACTGCTCATAAACCTTAAAACAAGTTAATAGCGATGCTCTTTTTGGTAAAAAATTTCGTGGCATAACGAAAAATGAGTACCTTTGCACCCGCATTAAGCAAAATAACACATTAATCATTAACAACAACATCTATGTATTTAGATCCAGCAAAAAAACAAGAGATCTTTGGACAGTACGGAAAGTCTAACACTGATACTGGTTCTGCTGAGAGCCAGATAGCATTGTTCTCATACCGTATTTCCCATTTGACGGAACATCTTAAGGAGAACCGTAAAGATTATACTACAGCAAGAGCCTTGACTCAGCTGGTAGGTAAGCGCCGTGCGCTGCTCAACTACCTCTACGATCGCGACATCAACCGCTATCGTGCTATCATCAAGGCATTGGGTCTGCGTAAGTAATCGCCGACGCCACAAATGCTTAGGAAACGAACAGGGGGTGTGTCAAACCGAGTTTGGCACACCCTCATTACGTTAACAGCCATGTGAACAGTTACGTAAACAGCCATGCAAACAGCCATGCTACCAAATAAACAGATAAAAGCAATCATATTATGACCGACAAGATAATAGATATCATAGCCAAGGAGATGGGACTGGCGCAGAAGAGTGTCATGGGCACCATCGCATTGCTCGATGAGGGATGCACTATACCTTTCATCTCACGATACAGAAAAGAAAAGACCAGCGGGCTTGATGAGGTTCAGATAACTGGCATTGCGCAGCGTTATGAGAAAATAAATGAACTCATACACCGCAAGGAAACAATCGTGAAGACCATAATAGAACAGGAAAAGATGACACCGCAGTTGCAGCAACGCATTGATGACTGCTGGGATGCCACCACCCTTGAAGATATCTATCTGCCATTCAAACCCAAGCGGCGCACCAGGGCGCAGATAGCACGTGAGCAGGGGCTCGAACCATTGGCACAACTCATCCTGCTACAGCGCGAGCGCAACCCCGAGCATCAGGCAGCAAGGTTTGTGAAAGGCGATGTGAAGGATGCCGTTGCCGCCATCAAGGGCGCACAGGATATCATTGCCGAGATGGTGAGCGAGGATGAAAATGTGCGCAACCGCATGCGCCAGCTCTACAAGCGCGAGGCCATGATATGCTCTAAGGTGGTGAAAGCAAAGGCAGATAGTGATGAGGCTGCCAAGTATTCAGATTATTTCGATGCCGAAGAACCCCTGCGCAGATGCTCAGGCAATAGGTTGCTCGCCATGCGCCGTGGTGAGGCTGAAGGTATACTTAGAATCTCTATCACCATAGATGGCGAAGAGGCGATAGATCGCATCAAACCACTCTATGTGCGTTCGCGCGGACGATGTCAGGAGATAATAGAAGAGGCTGTTGACGATGCCTACAAGCGTCTCTTGGCACCATCCATAGAAAACGAGTTTGCTGCTGCTTCCAAGCAGAAGGCAGATGAAGAGGCTATAGGTGTATTTGCCGAAAACCTGCGCCAACTGCTGTTGGCTGCTCCTCTTGGACAGAAGCGCGTGATGGGTGTAGATCCTGGCATTCGCACAGGTTGCAAGGTTGTATGTCTTGATGCACAGGGCAATCTCCTGTATCATGATGTGGTGTTTGCAGTGGGTTCGCAAGGTAATGGCGAGGTAGCCCAGAGGAAGTTCGGCAGCATTGCCAAGCGTTTTGCTATAGAGGCTGTGGCTGTGGGCAACGGCACGGCATCCCGTGAGACCACTGATATAGTGAAGCGGGCCATGGCTGAGTTGGGTGGTATCAATGTCTTTGTGGTGAGCGAAGATGGAGCCTCGGTATATAGTGCCTCAAAGGTGGCTCGGGATGAGTTCCCCGATGAGGATGTGACTGTGCGTGGCGCTGTGAGCATAGGCAGACGCCTCATGGATCCATTGGCCGAATTGGTGAAGATAGACCCCAAGAGCATAGGAGTGGGGCAGTATCAGCACGATGTAGACCAGTCGTTGCTTAAGCAGAGTCTCGACCGCACCGTGGAGAGTTGTGTCAACACCGTTGGTGTAAATCTCAATACCGCCAGCATACACCTGTTGACATACGTGAGCGGACTCGGCCCCACGTTGGCAAAGAACATAGTGGAATACAGAAAAGAGCATGGGCCATTCGCTTCAAGGGCACAACTCAAGAAAGTACCACGCCTCGGACCCGCCGCTTTCACTCAGTGCGCTGGTTTCCTGCGCATCCCCGATGCCAAGAATCCCTTGGATGCCAGTGCTGTGCATCCCGAGCGTTATGCCGTGGTGGAAGCCATGGCCAAGGACTGCCATTGCACTGTTGGCGATCTTATGCAGTCAGCTGAAAAGCGTAAGGCCATAGACCTGAAACGCTATGTGACTGCCGATATGGGCATGCCCACGCTCACTGATATTATGGCCGAACTGGAGAAGCCCGGCCGTGACCCGCGTGCAGCCATAGAAACATTTGAATTTGATCCTAATGTGCATACTCCCGACGATTTGATAGAAGGAATGGTGTTGCCGGGAATAGTTACCAATATAACTAAGTTTGGTGCCTTTGTGGATGTGGGTGTGCATCAGGATGGTCTTGTGCATGTGTCGCAACTTGCCAACCGTTATGTGTCAGACCCGTTGGAGGTGGTGCATCTCCATCAGCATGTAAGGGTGAAAGTGATTGAGGTGGACAGGAAACGCAACAGGATTTCATTGTCCATAAAACAGGCATAGCATCACTGACCAAGAATCTCTTTCAGTGGTATCATCACATAATCGCGCTGGTGCATGAGAGGATGAGGTAATTGTAGTTGTGGCAGGTTGACCTCCATGTTGTCATACATCAGTATGTCTATGTCTATGATGCGGTCATGATAGTGCCCGTTGTGAGATTTTTCGGTGCGTCCCATCAACCTTTCTATCTCCTGCGTGGCAGCGAGCACATCGAGAGGCGAGAGCGTGGTGAGGCATCCCACAGCGGCATTCACAAATTCATTGACAGACTCAAATCCCCATGGTGCGGTGGAAATAATAGATGACTGCAGGTCTACATGTCCGATGTTGAGTTCTATTCGTCTGATGGCCTCGCGTATGTTTCCCTGCTTGTCGTGCTGTGCGGAATTGAGGTTAGAACCGAGGCTCAGGAAAACCCTGTGGAGCCCCGGTTTATTGTCTGTGTCAGCCATCAGTCGTCGAGAATGAGTAGTGCGTCGCCGTAGCATCCAAACTTGTAGCCATTCTTCACGGCAGTCTTGTAAGCCTCATAAACGAGGTCATAACCACCGAAAGAGCATGCTACCATCATCATCGTAGACTCGGGATGATAGAAGTTGGCGAGCAGTGAGTTAGTCATTCCAAACTCATACGGAGGGAAGATAAACTTGTTTGTCCATCCGTTATACTCCTTGAGCAGTCCATCGGTACCTACGGCAGTCTCTGTGGCTTTGGCTGTGCTTATGCCCACGGCGCACACCCTTCTGCCGGCCTGTTTGGCATCATTTACGATCTTGCAAGCCTCTGCGCTCACAATCATCTGCTCAGAGTTCATCTTATGCTTGGTGAGGTCTTCCACCTCTATAGGATCGAAGTTGCCCAGTCCGCAGTGCAGTGTGATGAATGCGAATTCAAATCCGTGGATCTCCATGAGTTTCATCAGTTCGCGACTGAAATGAAGACCAGTGGAAGGAGCTGTCACTGCACCTTCTTTGCATGCATATATAGTTTGGAAGTTGTCCATATCATCGGCGTCGGCCTCTCTTCGGTCAATGATATAGCGTGGCAGTGGCGCCTCGCCCAGAGCGAAGAGTTCGCGTTTGAACTCGTCGTGTGGGCAGTCATAGAGAAATCTCAGTGTGCGTCCGCGGCTTGTTGTATTGTCTATTACTTCTGCCACCATAGGACCATCGTCATCAAAGAATAGTTTGTTGCCTATGCGTATCTTCCTTGCAGGCTCCACCAGCACATCCCACAGACGCAGTTCTTCGTTCAGTTCCCTCAGCAGAAAGACCTCTATTTTGGCGTCGGTCTTTTCCTTTGTGCCATAGAGACGTGCTGGGAAGACCTTGGTGTCATTGAATATAAACACATCGCCCTCGTCGAAATAGTTGCATATATCCCTAAAGGTTAGATACTGTGTAATATTGCCATCTGCATCCCTCATCTCATTGCCATCGCTATCTTTCTTGGCCATTTCGATGGTGTTGCTCTTGCGGTGAACGACCATCAGCCGACATTCATCGCGTCTGTATATACGCTCTTCGTTGCCATTCTCGTCTGTAAAGGCACGATATGGCGGATAGAGTGCCACTTGTGATTCTGGTAGTTTGAATTTAAACTGTGATAATTTCATAGTCGTTATGCTGCTGTATTATTGTCTTGATATATGTTATAGTCAATAAAAAAGTTATTGCTGCGGAATATCATCCTCTATGGTCTGGCTGTCGAGCCATTGTGGGAAGTCGTCTATGGATATGCAATCTTCTATTCTCACCTTGCCGAGCCTTGTGCGGCACAGTGCTGTGAGATAGGCTCCGCTGCCGAGGGCATAGCCGATATCGCGTGCCAGGGCGCGGATATAAGTGCCCTTGCCGCATTCCACCCGTATTGACATGCGCATGGTCGTGGGGTCGAAATCTGTCAGTTCCACACGATCCACATGCAGGGGCTTGGCTTTCAGTTCCACTTCATGGCCTTTGCGCTTCAGTTTGTAAGCCCTGTGTCCGTCCACCTTGCATGCCGAATAAGCTGGTGGCACCTGCATGATGTCTCCCTCAAATTGCGGTAGCGTGTCGAGTATCAGTTGCTTGGTGATATGAGCGGTGGGGTAGGTGAAGTCAACAGTATGCTCGCGGTCGAAACTGGGAGTGGTGGCACCGAGTTGCAGTGTGGCCGTATACTCCTTGTCGTGATATTGAAGTTTCTCTATCTCTTTGGTTTTGCGCCCCGTGCAAAGTATGAGCACACCAGTGGCAAGCGGGTCGAGGGTGCCGGCATGACCAGTCTTGACACGCTTTATGCCGAGTTTCTGCGATATCAGGTAGCGCACATGAGCCAGTGCGCCGAAACTCGACATCCTATATGGCTTGTTTATATATATGTATTCCCCTTGTGTAAAATTCATGGTAAGCAAGAGCAGGCTATGGTGATGGCACCCGCGATGGCGCAATAGATGCCGAAATAGATGAGTTTACCCTTCTTCACCACGTTTATCATCCACTGGCAGGCCAAGCATCCGGAGATGAAGGCAGCCAAGAACCCTATTATGAGGGGCATGGTGTCTATGCCGCCGAAAAGCTCTTCGCCTTTTACAGCCTTGAGAATGTCGAGGAGTGCTTCGCCAAGAATAGGGGGTATGACCATGAGGAAAGAGAACTGTGCGAGTTTCTCTTTCTTGTTGCCCAGCAGCAGACCTGTGGCTATGGTGCTGCCCGAGCGAGACAGACCAGGCATCACGGCGCAAGCTTGAGCTATGCCGATGATGAAGGCATCTCTCAGACTGATTTTCTCTTTCTGCCTTGGCTTGGCGTAATATGAGAATGTTAGCAGCATGGCAGTGAGCAGTAGCATGCACCCCACGATAAGCAATCCCGAACCAAAGATATTCTCCACGGTATCCTTGAAGAACACCCCCACGATGCCCACGGGAATCATGGATATGATAATATTGATGACGTAGCGGGTCTCGTCGTTGAGTTGCATCTTGAAAAGTCCGCGGAATATCCAGTCAATCTCTTTCCAGAGAATTACGAGTGTGCTCAATACCGTGGCCACGTGTACAGCCACGGTGAATGCGAGGTTCTCCTCCCCTTCGATGCCAAAGAGATAAGAGCCTATGGCCAGATGTCCGCTGCTGCTCACGGGCAGATATTCTGTCAGACCCTGCACGAGTCCGAGTATCAGTGCTTGTAACCAATCCATGTGTTATGTCTGTTTTATTGTTTGTCAGAATCCTTTGGTTTATGAATGATGGCATAAATCATCGACACGAAGCCCACGAAGCAGATGGCAGGAGCCACCTTGATGCGCATGGGGCTGAAGATGTCGGGGTTATAGTTGGTGTCTGTAGATCCTGCTCCACTCATGAGCACGAATCCGAGTATTACTATGGCCATGCTTATGGCGAGCAGTATGAAATTCATTTTGCCGAAAGCAAGATTTTTCTTGTCCATATTCGATGTGTTTAATAAATATGTTTGTTATGTTAATAATTCTGTTGTTTGTTTGGCGGCTATATTTTGTAGAGGTCGCCTGCTGACATGTTTAGGAATCTGTTGACGCAGAAGTATGAGCACACCATGGTGATGACTACGCCGAACAGCACTACTGCGGTGGCGGTGATGGCCAGTTCCACCCATGAGATGACGAGAATGAGGTTTGGTTCATACTGATACAGTGCGTATGCTCCGCCACCGAGGATGAGGCATGCGAGGAATGCGGCTATCAGTCCCACCATGAGTGCATCTCTCATAAACGGTCTACGTATGAATCCCCATGAGGCCCCCACGAGTTTCATTGTATGTATGGCGAAGCGCCTTGAATAGATGCCCAGTCGCACGGTGTTGTTGATAAGTGAAAAGGACACGCATGTGAGCAGCACAGCGAGCACCAGCATCACCAAGTTTACCTTGTTGAGATTATCGTTTACCATGTCGGTGAGGTCCTCCTGGTATGCGATATCCGTAACCAAAGGCATCTTGGCAATCTCCTTTGTTATCCACACCAGAGAGTCGCGGCACGCATATTCCGATTTCATCTGTATCTCTATAGTGGCGCTGAAGGGATTGAACCCGAGGAATTCCGATGGGTCAGACCCCATGGCCGCCACCTGTTCGCGCTGAGCCTGCTCCTTGCTTATGTAGTCAATATTATGCGCATAAGGCCTGTGGTAGAGGTTGCGGCACATCATGTGTGCATCATTCACCGATGCGTCGTCGCTGAGCATTACAGTGACGGTGAGGTTCTCCTTGACATACGTCGAGAGATTGCGGGCGGTGAGTATTGAGAATACCACCATGCCCAGCAGCACGAGCACCAGCATCGTGCTTATACATAACGTAACGACCTGCAGTCCACGCGGGCTGCGGGCTTTTTTATTCTTTCTTCCCATTAGAATTTGGATGAAATACACCTAATTTCCTGCAAAGTAACAAAAAAAACTATTAATAGACAAGATATTTAACATGTATTAACCGCCATGATGTTTCTTTTTTCAATAACTTTGCAGCAATTTCTAATATTGAAGCATTATGAGTACCGTTATTTACCCATCGCCAGTGTTTGGACCTGTTCATAGCAGGCGTCTTGGAGTGTCGCTTGGTGTCAACCTTCTGCCTGCCGACGGAAAGAGTTGCAGTTTTGATTGCATTTATTGTGAGTGCGGATATAATAGTGACCATCGCCCCAAGGAGAAGTTGCCCACGAGGGAGCATGTGGCCGCCACCTTGGAGCGCAAATTGCAGGACATGAAGGGCGAGGGCGTATTGCCCGATGTGATCACCTTTGCGGGCAATGGCGAGCCTACCTCCCATCCTCATTTCGCAGAAATCATCGATGATACTATATCCCTGCGTAACCATTATGCTCCCAATGCCAAGGTGTCGGTATTGAGCAATTCCACCTTTCTACATCGCCCCCAGGTAGTGGAAGCACTGAAGCGTGTGGATAATAACATACTTAAACTCGACACTGTGTGTCCAGAGTACATTAATATGGTAGATCGCCCTGTAGGTCATTATGATGTGAATGCCGTTATAGACAGCATGAAGGCCTTTGAGGGTCATCTTATCATCCAGACCATGTTTCTGCGCGGCACCATAGATGATAATGACGTATGCAACACGGGTGATGAGTATGTGCTCCCATGGCTCTCGGCATTGCAGGAAATACGTCCGCAGAGCGTGATGATATATACCATTGACCGCGAGACTCCAGACCAATTTCTCGAAAAGGCAAGCAAGGAAGAACTCGATGCCATCTGCGAGCGTGTAAAAGCCCTCGGTATTTCATGCACAGCATCATATTGACATATTAGAACGCTTTATCTTGTCCCACTGCTTGATGCCACGGTCTTGCAGGGCGATAATGCGGTCAGACTTTATCTTCTCGGCAATGCTTCGTGTCCTCGCATTGGCATCTACCATACATCCAAACTTTCAGAAGGACGTTCTCTTTCATTTACGACTATTTAACACACATATAGTCGTGCAGCTGCTAGTGAAATCAGTAAAAGGCAAACAGCTGTTCTTGTACCATTAAAACAGTTGTTCTTGTACCATTAAAACAGTTGTTCTTGTACCATTAAAACAGTTGTTCTTGTACCATTAAAACAGCTATTCTTGTACCCTTATAACAGCTATTCTTGTACCCTTACAACAACTGTTCTTATACCCTATGCTT
>JALFPC010000123.1 GCA_022782305.1 Prevotella sp.
ATAGCGATTTATTACTCATCCTTAGCCTCCTTTCCATTGTTGTCTTCATCAGAGACAACGGCATCGTTGTCTTGATTGCCGCCAGCAGGATTAGATCCTTCTGGATTATCCTCAGCCGACTTTGCTTCATTTACGCTCTCATCCTCTGTCTTCGATTCCTCAGATACAGGCGCAACAGGTTCCACAACCACAGTATCATGCTTAACAGGTTCCACAGCCACAGTATCATGCTGAATAGGCTTCACTTCTACAGAATCCTGTGCTACAGGCTTAGCCTCTACAGTATCTTTTGTAGTGGGTTTGACATTTGCTGCGGGAGCCTTTGGAGCAGCATTGCGCTTTAGGGCTTCCTGCTTTTGTTTTTCTGCCTCTTGCTTCATTACTATCACGAGAAGAGAGTCGTATGCAGCAGAGAATTCATTAATGATAGAATTATTGTTATTTGTTTCAATAATCTTACTTTCATTGGCCTGCTCAATACTGTCTCTTTCGATGATAAGGCGCTGATAGTAATCTCCATCTGCCTCTATCCTCCATCTATACTTCTTGGTGATAGGATAATTGCCGAATCTATAAACCAGACTCACTCTTATGTCATTGACCATAGGGAGGATTGCTGTTTTACCTACTTCGGTCACTGGATAACAGTTGCTTTCGCGGTCGAGTCGGTATTTGTCATACTTAGCATAACATATTCCAGCACTGGCACCGAGTTCAAAGTCCATACTGTTGCCATTCTTGAAGTTGTAAAATGGTTTGATGACACCCAACGACACACCTCCCGAGATGGCCTTACCTTGAGAGCCGCTACCAGAGAGCATAAGAGAGAACTTGTCGTATGCCAGGTATAAACCTCTATAGAATGTATATGTGCGTTTCTTGTATGTCACTTTGGCATTCTGCTTATAGCGCCAATAGTTTCTCACTTCCAATTTGGTTTCAGCAATATTATACACCACGCCGGGATTATAGGTATGCTTGGCTTGCCAGTTGTATTTGAAATTGAGTCCTACAGACCATCTATTCCAGTTGGTATTGCGCACATCAAACTCCACACCAATATTCGGTGTGGTAAGGGCCCAATCAACGATATTGCTACGCAGGGCTATCCTATCGGCTATGGAAAGGGTATCAACACCTCTTTTGAATTCCATAACCTGCGACATGACAACACGTGGCATTGCCAACAGCAATACCAACATTATTAATACCACATGCTTATATATCGATTTCACATTCATTGTTCTATCCGATTTATCCCTAGCAATGACTCATGATTCTCTCCCCAATAAAGAGACGGAATAAATCGAAAAGAAATCAAAGTCCATCGCCTTCGATATTCGCACGAGAAGATCAGTATCTATAGACTTCTTTTTCAATATCTTGTAAACATTAGCCCGCGAACACGATATCTCATCAGCAAGCCACGATACAGGCAACGAACGTTGTTTCAATCTAATTTCAATTTCCTTTCCTATTTCTACCATGAGTGATGCTTTTGTAAAGCAATTATTAATATTACTTGAGTTTCGGGTGCAAAGGTAAGTTTTTTTTTTAGAACCTGCAAATAAATTTGTCTCCAATTTGTATTAGTAGATTGGAAAAATGTAACATTTCTATAGACAAAGGGATTAAGAACGGATCCTTAACCCCTTTATTTATACTGACAATATATAAAAAACACTATTTTGTATTTATTTGCCAGTATTAATTTTCTTGCCATTGATTACGAGACCTTCAGAATTGAGAGCCACCACATCCTTTGACTTGGCACTCACATGGATATTGTCGAGTTTTACATTGCGGGTTCGGTTTATCACTATACCTTCCTCGGCATTGTTTACCTCCAGATCGTTGATCACAATATTCTCCACTGGCATCTCGGGCAGACCATTGAAATAGGCCGCACGGCGCGCACCGCGGCAGATCACGTGCTCTATGTCAATATTGCGGAAGCATGGAGTGGTTTCGTCTACAGGCTTGATGTCTACCTTTGAGTTCTTCTTGTCGTCGCCATCGGCAAGGGATTCCACTGCCGACTTACCACCGTAATAGAGGTCGAAGGTGATAGCATCGGTCTGTATATCAAACATCGAGATATCCTTGATGAAGATATTTTCCACCACACCGCCACGGCCGCGGGCACTCTTGAACCTCAGTCCAACATCAGTGCCGAGAAACTGACACTGGGCTACATGGATATTGCGTACGCCGCCACTCATCTCGCTGCCTACCACAAAACCGCCATGGCCCTTGAACACGGTACATCCATGCACGATGACATTCTCACATGGCACACCACGCTTGCGGCCATCGGCATCCTTGCCACTCTTGATGCATATACCATCATCACCTACATCAAAGGTGGAATTGACAATCAGAGCATTCTTGCATGACTCGAGGTCGAGACCATCGCCATTCTGAGCGAATGAGGGATTGCGCACCAACACATCCTCGATGAGCACATTCTCACACATCAGCGGATGGAGGTTCCAGGACGGAGAATTTTGGAAGATAACTCCATTGAGCCATACATTCTTGCAACTAACAAGGCTTACCATTACAGGACGGAGAAAGAGTTTGATCTCATTCCATTCAGCCTCGCTCTTAAGTCCTTTAGGCACATTCATGTCTGCCACCTTATCGCCTTTGAGAGCACCTTCAGAAGGGAACCAGTATGATGGATTTTTGAAAGCACCACCGCGAGATGTAAACTCCTTCCATTGATTTTCGGTCACCTTGCCTTTCTTTACTGGGCGCCAGAAACCACCATTTCCATCTATCGCTCCCTTGCCTGTTATGGCCACATTGGTAAGGTTGCGACCAGAGATTGGCGACTGGCATCTGCGGGTATCGAGACCCTCAAAAGAGGTGTCGATAAGGGGATAGAGGTCGGGGTCGGGAGAAAACAGGATGACAGCCCCCTTGAGCAGATGAAGGTTAATATTGCTCTTGAGCACTATAGGGCCTGTGAACCACACACCCTGGGGCACCACTAATTTTCCTCCGCCCTTGGCAGAGAGATGGTCAATGGCACGGGCAAAAGCTTCTGTGCACAATGAAGAACCATCGCCCACAGCACCAAAGTCCTTGATATTTACTTGATAGTTAGGAAACACTGGAGCGGTCACCTTGGGCATATCAAAACTGATCTGCTCATAGAGAGCGTCGTAATTTGCATTGTCAGCAGCATAAGAAGCCACACTTGCAACACAAGTCAATGCTAAAAGAATTAGTTTTTTCATTATGATTTGTTATTAGTTATTATTTCAGTATTAAGCGGCAAATACCTTATCGACTGCAAAATTAATCATTTTATTTGATACATATAGAGTAATTATTATTTATTAATATGGAAAAATTGTACAAACTGGTATGATTGTAGGTATTTTTTTGTAATTTTGCAGCCTGAAACCTTTCATACATATATAAAATGCAAATAGAACAAACTATCGTCAACCACGTGTTGGCAGGAGTAAAGGAGTTGTATGGACAGGAAGTGCCAGTTAATATGATTCAACTCCAGAAGACCAAGAAGGAATTTGAAGGAAGCCTCACATTGGTGGTGTTTCCACTGCTTAGAATGTCAAAGAAGAAACCAGAAGATACAGCTGCCGACCTGGGCGAGTATCTCGTTGCCCACTGCCCTGCAGTAGACAGGTATAATGTGGTGAAAGGATTCCTCAATCTCTGCATCGCAGACTCCGCATGGATAGGCATGCTCAATGCTATAAATGCCGATGCTCACTTCGGAGAGAAGAAGGCTGACAACAATTCTCCATTGGTGATGATAGAATATTCATCGCCTAATACAAATAAACCTCTTCACCTGGGACATGTGCGCAACAATCTGCTTGGATGGTCGTTGGCACAGATCATGAGTGCCAATGGTTATAAGGTGGTAAAAACAAATATCGTCAACGACAGGGGCATACATATATGCAAGTCTATGCTCGCATGGCTCAAATGGGGCAATGGCGAGACTCCAGAATCGAGCGGCAAAAAGGGTGACCATCTCATTGGCGACTACTATGTGGCCTTTGACAAGCACTACCGCATGGAGGTAAAAGAACTCATGGCTCAGTATGTGGCTGAAGGCATGGGCGAAGAGGAAGCTGAAAAGAAAGCGAAAGAAGAAGCTCCTCTTATCAAGGAAGCACATGATATGTTGGTTAAATGGGAGAACAACGACCCTGAAGTGCGCGCACTATGGTCAAAGATGAACGACTGGGTGTATGCTGGCTTCGACAAGACATACAAGGCTCTCGGTGTGGCTTTCGACAAGATTTATTACGAGTCTGACACATATCTCAAAGGAAAAGCCAAGGTGGAAGAGGGGCTGGCAAAGGGACTCTTTGAACGCCACGATGACAATAGTGTGTGGGCAGACCTCACCAATGAGGGACTCGACAAGAAACTATTGCTACGCTCCGATGGCACCTCTGTATATATGACACAGGATATCGGCACAGCAGAGATGAGATTCAAGGACTTCCCCATCGACAAGATGATATATGTAGTGGGCAACGAGCAGAACTACCATTTCCAGGTGCTCTCCATACTCCTCGACCGTCTCGGATTCAAGTGGGGCAAGGAACTGGTGCATTTCTCATACGGAATGGTTGAACTGCCCAACGGCAAGATGAAGAGCCGCGAAGGCACAGTTGTAGATGCCGACGACCTGGTGGCTACCATGATTGCCGATGCCCGCAAACTCAGTGAGGATAAAGTAAACAAGCTTGAGAACATAAGCGATGAAGAGAAAGACGATATAGCCCGCATAGTGGGAATGGGTGCCCTCAAATATTTCATCCTCAAAGTGGACGCCCGCAAGAACATGCTCTTCAATCCAGAAGAGAGCATCGACTTCAATGGCAACACTGGTCCTTTCATCCAGTATACCCATGCCCGCATACGTAGCATCTTGCGCAAGGCCGAGGGCATAGCCATACCCGAAACGCTGGCTGATGACATGCCTGTGAACGAGAAGGAATCGGCACTCATACAGAAAATGAATGACTATGGCGCTGCCGTAGAGCAGGCTGGAAAGGATTACAGTCCAAGCGGCATTGCCAACTACTGCTATGAACTGACCAAGGAGTTCAACCAGTTCTATCATGACTATAGCATCCTCAAGGAAGAGGACGAGGGCAAGAAACTTGTGCGCCTGGTAATTGCAGCCAATGTGGCCAAGATATTGAAGAATGGTATGGCACTGCTCGGAATAGAGGTGCCAGAAAGAATGTAATATGCTTATCAATCCTCCTGATTATCGCAATGATACCGTGCTGCCCTTGCCTCTCGAGGTGAGGGCAGACGCATGGGCTGTAGACGCTGCATGTAGCGGCAATCCCGGCCCCATGGAGTATCGAGGCATCGACCTGGCCACAGGCGAAACGGTATTCCATTTCGGTCCCATGCACGGCACCAACAACATAGGGGAATTTCTCGCCATAGTACATGCACTGGCTCTCATGCAGCAGCGAGGACTCAAAAAGGCTATCTATTCTGACAGTTATAACGCTATGCTCTGGGTGAGCAAAAAGAAATGCAAGACAAAATTGGAACTCAATGACGCTACTGCACCCTTGCATAATATTATCCTGAGAGCCGAACGATGGTTGGCCACACATAACTATACCACCCCCATCATCAAATGGGACACTAAGAGATGGGGTGAGGTGCCTGCTGACTTTGGCAGGAAATAGGATATTACCTTTCCTTACAAAGTCTTCTCACCTTTCCAATAGCCTTCTCACCTTATATAATTGACTATGGTTCTTTGATCATAGCACGTGCGTCTATACTCTCTCAACCCCTGCGGCAAGAGTGGGGCATGAGTGCCCGAACCCATCATCATCGGTACTTTTTCCACCCTTATCTCATCCCATAATTCTAAGTCAATGAAACGCCTAAGTGTGTCGGCTCCTCCCTCTACGATAAGCGACTGAACAGTCTGTTGATAAAGCCAATGGAGCAACTGCGGTATGACGGGTTGCTCAAAGTTGAGCCCATCAAAACAGGGATTACGGCGGTCTATGACTATCCTCATTGGATCGGCGCCATGCCATAGCCTCACATTGAGTTGAGGATGGTCGCGCTCATCTGTAACCCTACCTACAAGTATGGCATCCTCTTCGGCGCGCAATTTATGGCAGAGCATAGATGTATAGTCTGACGACATGCGACAGGGAGAGAATGCTCTGTCGAGATATCCGTCGGCCGACTGGCACCACTTGAGCAGCACATACGGGCGATGCTGCTGATGAAAGGTGAAGAAACGGCGGTTTATCCACCTACATTCCTCCTCAAGCACACCCACAGTAACGTCTATGCCAGCATCGCGCAGTCTTCTGATGCCGCGCCCTTCTACCTTGGCGAAAATATCTACACATCCAACCACAACGCGCTTCACTCCCTTGCTCACGATAAGGTCGGCGCATGGAGGGGTCTTGCCATAATGGGCACAGGGTTCGAGGCTTACATACACAGTGGATTGGGGCAACAGAGCCTCGTCGGCCTTGCTCACAGAAGCAAAAGCGTTTACCTCGGCATGGGCCTCACCACAACGGCGATGCCATCCCTCGCCGATAATACGGTCACCACACACTATCACAGACCCAACCATAGGATTGGGACGGGCATGAGCCATGCCATTGGCAGCCAACTGCAGGCAGCGCCGCATATATTTCTCGTCAGTTTCTATACTCATAATGCGCAAAGTTATCACTTTTATATGAGAAAAAGAACAATAACTATGTAAATAATGCAAAAATTACTTCTTTTATTTTGAAATATCAATAGATTAATGTACTTTTGGGGTATGCAATCAGACAAGGAGACAACAACAATATCCAACGACACCTCCAATCTGAAGGAGAAAACAGCCAAAGGAATGTTTTGGGGCGGCATGAATAATCTCGTGCAGCAAGCCATTGGCATGGTGTTTGGTATCATCCTCGGCCGACTGCTCAATCCCGATGATTATGGTCTGCTGGCCATGATCATGGTGGTATCGCTGATAGCCACAGCCCTGCAAAACAGCGGATTCACCGTAGGCATCATCAATATCAAGCAACCCACCCACAAGGATTTCAATGCCGTGTTTTGGTTTAATATCATCATGGCCACAGGACTCTACATACTGCTCTTCGCCCTCTCGCCACTCATTGCCGACTATTACAATGAACCGCGCCTTGTGGCCCTCTGTCGCTATTCCTTCCTGTCTATAATCCTATCTGGATTGGGCACGGCACAGGCTGCCTACCTTACCAAAAACATGCAGGTAAAGGCAATGGCCAAGACAGGCATGACGGCAATAGTATTGTCGAGCATCACAGGTGTTACCATGGCTTATCTGGGCCACGGCTACTGGTCGCTGGCCACCCAGTCGCTGGTGTTCATAGGCGTCAACTCGCTACTTCTGTGGCATTATTCAGACTGGCGCCCCACCCTCGCATGGGATTTCTCTCCCATACGCAGCATGTTTCGCTTCAGTGTCAAGATACTTGCCACCAACATCATCAACCATGCTAACAACAACATCCTCAATATCCTGTTGGGCAAGTATTTCTCTCCTGCCGCCACAGGATACTACAACCAGGCATACCAGTGGAACTTCAAGCTCTTCAGCCTTGTGCAGGGAATGGTGCTCCAGGTGGTGCAACCAATGCTTGTGAGCCTGCGCGATGAACCGTCACGCCAACTCAGCGCCTTGCGCAAGATGGTCAGGTTTACAGCCTTCATAACCTGTCCTCTGCTGCTTGGATTCGGCATGGTGGCACATGAGTTTATATCCATAACCATCACAGACAAATGGCTACCAGCCGCTGACCTTATACAGATTCTCTGCTATGGAGGTGCCGTGCTGCCCCTGCATACCATCCTATCTTATTCGGTGATAAGCAAAGGACGCTCCGACATAAATTTCTGGTGTACCATCTCGCTGGGACTGGCCGAACTCATCATTATGGTGCTGATATGGCCATGGGGCATCAAGACCATGGTGGTGGCATACACCATAATAAATATTCTGTGGCTCTTTGTATGGCATTTCTTCGTGCATCGCCTCACAGGTTACCGCCTATGGCATCTCATCATCGATGTGACTCCCTTCGCCCTCATCTCCTTTATGGTGATGACCATCTGCTCGCTTGTTACGGCATCCATATCAAACCAGCCACTACTGCTGGCAGTGCGCATTGTGCTGTCGGCATCCATATATTTCGCAATAATGAAAATCCTGCACGTAAGGATTCTCAACGAATGTATAGTTTTTATTAAATCAAAACTCAATCGCCAATGAAACTCTCTTTCCTCATCTCCGCACATACCGATGCGCCACATCTGCGACGCCTGATTGAAAGTCTGCCCGAAGGGTCGGAATTTTTCGTGCATATAGACGCCAAGAGCGACATCACTCCCTTCATCAAGGAACTCAGTCGCCCCGATGTTCATTTCATCAGTCATCGTGTAAACGTGGTGTGGGGAAGCATCAATGAGGTGGAATATCAGATGGAGATGGTGCGTGAAGCCCTGCGTTGCTCGCCCGACTACCTCATCACCCTCAGCGGCATGGACTATCCCGTATGGAGCAACAAGAAGATAATGGACTATTTCCATTCCCTCAACGGATGCAACGTTTTGCAGGGACTACGCATCACCCTCTCTGACCCAAAGAATGTAAACTATCGCGAGTTCAGACTGCTCAGCACCCGCCAATGGCGCAAGGGTAGCATGGGTAGCAAGTTTCGCGTAGCCATGCGCAAAACGGCATCCATGCTTGGCATCAAAAAGGCATTGAGCATAAAAGCCCGCGGCAAGCATTACGACCTGTATAAGGGTGCCGCATGGTGGGCCATCACTCCCCAGTTGGCAGTAAAAGCTTTGTATGAATGGGATGAGAACAAGAAACTGCGCCGTTATTTCTCTACCAGTTTCTGTCCCGCTGAGACATTCTTGCAAACAGTGGCGTTCAACTCATCATTTAGCGACACATGCATACTCACAGAGGGACAGTTCACTACACTGCAGGCCCTCACTCCCCTCACCTTCATAGACTATAGCAATGGGGTGCTCATTCTAAATGCCAACGACTATGATCGCATCGTTGCCTCAGGCAAGATGTTTTGCCGCAAGACTATTACTGGCGAGAGCGATGCTCTCATGGACATGATAGACATAAAGCGGAAAGAAAATTCATCGAGAAGAACTTCTTAGTAATTGGGAAAAAGCATCAAAATGGGGGCATTTGTACCGACCTTGTACCTCGGTTGCGCTAAGTAACTGTGTGACAAGGTCGGTTAATAATTCAAAGTCAACTATGGACAGAATTACTGATTGTCAATCGTACCTATGTTTATGTGTCGCCAGACGTAAGCGTATCCGCGATGCTAGTAGATACACGTCAAAAAAAATATCGCTCAAGTTTTTATTCTTGAGCGATATTTTTTTGTTTCCATTTGTCCGGCAGCAATTCCCTGTACTTGCTTATCGGTGTTCTTGGCGGCAGTGT
>JALFPC010000126.1 GCA_022782305.1 Prevotella sp.
TAAAAGAACTCTTTTGATATTTCTGACGATGTAAATAATACAAATAAGTTGCACATAACCAAACATTTTGCAACTTTCTTGTTGCGAGTAACATTTTTAATAATAGATGATTTAATAAGCCGAGATTTCTATTTCTCAGCCTTGATGTTCTTGGTTTGAGTTATATTCCGCACTGCTGAACATATGTTCACCACTGCGGAATATATGTTCACCACTGCGGAATATACGTTCCGCACTGCGGAATATAACTCAAATGACCATTATATATAAATATCAATGGGCAATGCGAGAAAATAACAATAGTCAATAATACGATTTTGAAGCGCAGAAAACAATGCACTTCCAATACTATTGCTTTATCGCCTTTTTACCCATGCAATGTTAATAATGCTAATCAAACGAAAACTTTTGGAATAATGTTTTGCCAGTTGAGGTTTAATTGCTATATTTGCCCACCGATATGGATAATGTCAAAACAAAAGCGATAATCAACTGAAAGTTACAATAACATTGCTAACACACAATACATATCAACTATGAAAAAAGGTTATATCTTTGAAGCGATGATAATGGCAATAGGTATCATCGTATTGGGATTGAGTATCAAGGGCGGCATAGACAATTTCGTTGACAAAGACCGCCAGGTGACCGTAAAGGGATTGGCTGAGCGCGAGGTGCCCGCATCAAGGGTTACATGGCCTATT
This sequence comes from Prevotella sp., assembly GCA_022782305.1. Classification (GTDB taxonomy): domain Bacteria; phylum Bacteroidota; class Bacteroidia; order Bacteroidales; family Bacteroidaceae; genus Prevotella. The sequence goes on from JALFPC010000126.1 coordinate 705, forward strand.
GTGCTAAAGGAAATGGGCAACGACCTGCCAAGCCTGTATACCAGAGTGAAGGCCAAGAATGAGGCTATCATCCGCTTTCTCAATGCAGGTGGCATTACCAAGGAGGAGATAGTGGTCAACCCGCCTTCTGTTTACGATAAAACTGCCGAGAATTATGAACAGGCCAATATTACATCAAGATATAATGTGACATCAGTAATTACCGTAACGAGCAGTAAGGTGGATGCCGTGCGAAGCCTAATATCTCGTCAGGGAGAATTGCTTAAGGAGGGCATAGCCATACTCAACGACTATTCACACTCCGTGCAGTATGAGTATAATGAACTCAATGATGTGAAGCCCGCAATGGTGGAAGAGGCAAACAAGAATGCCAAAACCACAGCCGAACAGTTCGCAAAGGCTTGCGACAGTAGTTTGGGCAAGATAGTCACGGCATCGCAAGGACAGTTCTCAATAGAAAACCGCGACGAGAATACTCCACACATCAAGCACATCAGGGTGGTGACCACCATAACATACAAATTGAAAGACTGACACGAACTCAAAGCCGTGCCTTACCACACGTCGCACTGCTGGCGTGTGGCGCTCTCAGGCAGCAAGGTGGGTAGCAGGGTACCGTTTACGTGGCAGTTGGAAAAAGTGCAGCGGCGTGTCTTGTATAGGTAATAAGGGTGGGGGGCTTTGTCCACAGAGAAGTTCTCCACACTTATATCTCTGATTGGCTGGTCTTCGTTGCCGTCGAAATAGATGGCGTATGATGCTGCCTTGCCAGCCTTCACATTGCTTATTTTGAAGTCGGAATAACGTGCGGGATAGTGGCCGCCACGATAACCGAAATAATTGGTTTCAAAGCGCAGCACTGCTCCTGCGGCACTCGATATGGATACCGAGTCCACGTAGACATTGCTGATGAAACCGCCACGGTCGAGATTGGACTTGAAGAGTAGCGCATTCTTTACATCGCCAATCTCTATGTTCATCATATATATATTGTTTACTCCGCCCGACATCTCCGAACCAATGCACAAACCATTACATTTGCTGAAGAAACGGCAGTTGCGAATCACAATATCCTCGGATGGGCGGCCCACACGGCGCCCGTCGGCATCGCGACCCGACTTGATGGCCACGGCATCGTCGCCAGTGCGGAAAGTGCAACCCTCTATCAGCACCCTGCGTGTAGACTCGGGGTCACAACCATCATTGTTTGGAAAATGTGAGTCTATGATCACATCCCTCACCGTCACGTCAGAGCAATAGATGGGGTGTATGCACCAGAAGGGGCTATCTTTGAGTGTGAACCCCTGCAACAGTATCCTCTCGCAAGAATGAAATTCTATGGCTGATGGTCGCAGTTTGGCCTCCTTGCCGAATATGCGTTCGCTCATGGGAGTTAGGTCGTCGCCCATCTGTCGCAGCCTGCTCACGTCGCCCTGCTCGGGTGTTTCGCCATGAGTGCCGTGAATGTTCTCTTCAAACTCGGTGGCGCCTATGGGCATGCCCCATCGTGCCATCACTCCTCCCGATGCGTCTATCACTGCAGAGCCTTCGCCTGTAATGATGATGTCGTGCTGCCCGTGGGCATATATCATGGATGAGCGACCATAGAGTTCTGTGCCCTCCCATCGTGTGGCCACCACGGGCAGGTATGCATCGGGGTTGGATGAGAATTTCAGTGTGGCGCCATCGGCGAGATGCAGTCTCACTCCGCTTTTCATCACCAAAGGTCCATCCATGAAATGCTCGCCCTGGGGGATGATAATCATTCCGCCACCACTGCTGCTCACCTCATCAATGGCAGCCTGTAGATCCTGGCGCGAACACTGAACGGCCATGGTGGTGGTATTATTATCATACATATATGGCGCCAACACCAGCATAGCCACCTCTGCGGCTTTCTGTCTGGTTATCTGCGATTGGCTTTTTGCAATCGTCTTTTTTGTCTGTGCGATATTGTCTGTTTGTGCCTCTGCGTTATTGACATTGGCAGCATAAAGCAAAAGAGAAATGGTCAGTAGTTTATACATGCTTT
>JALFPC010000014.1 GCA_022782305.1 Prevotella sp.
TACCTCAAGTCGCATCGTGGGGTAAGGGGATGGTGGCTACATATTGATGTTGTGCTGTTGCTTTTTACTGAAAGCTGCTACTAACGACTCATAAATCTACCCTTAATCGTGTATTGGATGATAGTTGCGGATTTTAGGTAAGAATTATTTGTTATCTTTGTGTTGAAAAAAACGTGTGCTATATATAATAACTTAAATTCGTATTTATGAGACCAAGACTTTTGTTAACACTGGTCTGCATGGCATTGTATGCATGCAGCCTGTGGGCTTATGACACGCAACCAGATGCCAATGGCAAATATGATGGGCTGTATGATCGCCCAACATATTTCCCTAATTTCACGCCACCCACAACATTCCTCAACAACATGACCTATATCACATGTGCCCGGTGGGGACGCAACGGAGAGAGGCTTACCAACTATGAGGTGGCTGTGTATGACGACAATAATCAGTTACGCTGCACGGGCAGGAGCATCACTCGTGATGACTATGTCTGCACGCTGACCATCCTGGGAGTCGAAGACGAGCATTTCCATTTCAAGGTGATATATGGCGACTTCGATAATCCTATCATAGTAGATGTGCCGCAGACCTGCGAGTTCTTCACCAATGACATTGTGGGGCATCCCAAGGATGGCGATCCATTTTGGTTTACAGTGCCCGTAGAGCCCAAGTTGCTCTGCTGGACCAAAGGACTGGATGGTGATGCCGACAAGACATTCAGCGTGGGAGACATGGGCAGCGAGGATGCCACCACGGCATTGACCACAGCACAACGCATCCATTTCTTCGGCAATTGGGAAACCACCGACATAAGCACACTCACAATGGGCAATGCCAACACATGCTATGTAGATATAGACGAGGCTCCCATAGGCATGGCAGCAGCATTCAAGGATGCCAATCCCAACTGCCTTTACTTCTTCAACGAATCAGTGACTGAGGCTCCAGAAGGCATGACAAACGTGATAGCTGGCAACAAAGCACTGACCGATATCACTCTGAAGGGTGGCACAAGGGATAACTACTGCCCGTTTTATTGTCCGAAAGACATAAACCTCAACGGACACACTGCCGAGTTTATAAGGCCATCATGGTCGTGGGCAGACGGCAAGTCGGGGTGGAACACATTGGTGCTGCCCTTTGATGCCAAACTAACCGCAGACGGAGAAGATCTCACACCATATAGATACACAGATAATATCAACATAAGATATATTGCCAAAAATATCCTCGGATATTGGTTGGGCATTGTAACAAGAGCCAACAACAATTGTGTGACCACGGAACTGATATACGGAAACAACACCCTGGCAGCCAACCAGCCTTATATCATATCGCTGCCTGGTGAGAAATTTTATACACAGTCGGGTAACGAAGTGTCTACCAAGCAGAGCATCAGCCTACAGGATAAGGATATACGACTGGTGTGCGCCACCGATGTGATACCGGCCACTCCAGCCCAGTTGCGCGTAGATGCAGATAAAGAGGATGAATTGACTGACTATCCCTTCACTGGCACATACCAGCCACTGATAAGCCAACCCATGTATGTATTGAAAAACAAGGCAGGCGCCGATGGACTCACAGCATTCGTATATGGAGAAAGGGCGTCGCTGCTGCCTTTTCAGGCTTATCTCAATCCATCCAGTGCGGAGCAGCATGCGGCGGCACTCACCATACGCATAGAGTTCGATGATTCGTTTATGGATGACACCACTGGCATAAACAGCACACCTTCAGACGGCAATGCCTTGAATGGCTACCGCTATTCTTTGGATGGCATGAAGATAGGCAACCCCTTATATAAAGGACTGTACATCAAAAACAACAAAAAATATCTTGGGCAATGAAAAAGAAAACATACATGAAACCCGAGATGACAGTTCTTTGCCTTAACACCTCTGCCATACTCGTAAATGGATCAACCACAATAGACCAGACCACTCCCGATTATGGCAACTATAACCAATGGGAGGACAAGGATGACCTTTGGGGAGAATAAAAATAGAAACTAAACAATATATTACAATGAGAAAGAAATTACTGCAAGGGACACGACTATCCCGATGGCTCTCCGTATTGCTATGGATGGCCGCCTTCTTCTTTGGAGGAACAAATGAGATGAGGGCAGATGACACCTACATCTGGGTTAAAAGAACCACTATTGACCGAGATAATCCATGGACAGATGTATGGCTTCACTGCGGTGAAGATGAATACGGCACCTACAGTTATTGGTATGACAACCCTGTAGTCAAGATTGATGGCGTGAAGGTAGCTACCTTCAGGGATCTTGGCATTCCTACACTTGCTTCTGAAGGCTCAAAGAAAGCCGTCATGAGCAAGTTAGAAAGCCTTAGAGTCTACAACGATGTGTATAAGGTCTTTAAAGCTAATGAATGGATTTCGATATGTATGTGGGACCCTCAATTTAATAGCGACAAAGACAACTACCACATGTGTATGGATATCCACATGGGATGGAATCCTGAGGGAAAAGCGCATAAGATAGAGATTGTTGGTAAATGGGTGAACAATGACGGCTCACCCTATAGCAAGACACTCTCATGGACGTGCGACGCAACATCGGTAGGAGTATTCCCGAACTCTGTATCAGCATCCAGAAATAAAAACGGTAAGGTTAAAGTTTCGTGGTCGAGTAAAGTTGGCACATATACAGGGTTTACTAACAAGATGCATATTTACAATCTTAGCAATAATATACCTGCTAATTTCAACGTACCTAACCCTCTATATCAGTTCAATATTTCAAGTAGTCAAACAACACAAGAAATTAATGTTGACAACTATAAAGGTATTATCTTATATCCAACTATTTTCCATAGTATGGAACAGAATACCAATTGGTACCAATGGAGAAAGGATAAAAGTTGGACAAATTGGTTCAAAAATTATGGTGGAATAAAAATTAATGGTTATCCAAAAGCAAACAACGTAAATGTAACAACAATCAATTCCTACACCAAGGAAATAAAAGTTACTTGGGACGCTCAGATAAACGACAAAAATGCAGTTGACACAAACGGAAAGTGGTATATTTTCCGCCGCAAGGTAGGAGACAATAATGCTGCCAATACAATAAAACTTGGAGAAATAAATTATGACGCTACCAAGGAGTTCACCTATAAACTCACCGACAATGAATATGGCGTGAACTACAATTATATCGTCTGCTTTGTGCCAAAAGGTTGGACTGCAAACAGCGAGAACGATGCCACCAACCTGAGCAGCAACAAGGAGCATACCATGGTGGCAGACTTCGCTTTCTCCAATGTAGAAGACATTGCTACAAAAAATGACATAACTCTGAAATGGAATCACTCTAAGATTCTTGATGCGAGCAGCAGCAAATCATATACATTCAGTATTGAGAGATCTCTCGACCAAACCAATTGGACAAAAATTGGCGAGGTGACTGTGACTGACCCCAATGTCTGCTCAGGAGAATATACGGACAAAAGCGATGCGCTCCAAGCATACGCAACCTATTACTATCGCATCAGTTCATTCATCCAGAATGATACCCGCAAGGTTGAAATTAACTCCCAGCTTGACGGAACAACCAAGGTGACAACGTTCACGGCTTCACGCGGTGTATATAACAACACGGTGAAACTACAGTGGAACGTGGAGCAGGTGGGTAATGGAACAACTTATTTCATCATCCAGCGACGACTTCTCGGTAGCGATAACGACAAGGATTGGGCGGACATCTATTCCACACAGGGAGTATCAAGTATATATTCATACGATGATGTGAATGCCAACCCAGGCACATTCTATGAATACCGCGTGCTCCTGTGGTCTATTTACAACGAACAGCCTGTAGGAAAGAGAACTACCGATACCGACGGATTCTCACTCTCTACAGGTGTGCTCTCGGGACGCATCTATTATGACTCAGGTACTGCCGTTGAAGGAACGAAGGTAATCCTGCGACCCAGCGGCACCAACGGCGAAGATGTGTCGCTCTACCGCTCACTGCGCCTCAGCGGTGGCAAGACGGGTTCGGGCATGACATACAAGGGCAACAAGGGTGACATCAGTTCTGCCATCAGCGGCGACCTCTCGGTGCAGCTCTATATCAAACCCGACGGATATATCATGAATGAGGACGGCAAAGAATATGTGTTGGCCGACCTCGCAGGCAAATACACATTATATATAAAGTATAACGCTGCCGAAAAGGTGTATGCCCTGGGCGCATCGGCCAATGGAGGAGCAGCCGAATACAGCAATGTGACCGTGCCTGCCGACAAGTGGAGCAATGTAACCATGACCCACTCGGGCACAGACAATACTACACTCTTCTATGTGACCACACCAGGTGAGATTAAATCCTCGGATGCTATCAGCACTCTGTCGGCAAACATCACCGAGGCAGACAATGCCATCACACTCGGAAACAATATAAACCTGGAAGCCACCGACATCTTTGCAGGAAACGTGGACGAGTTCCGCGTGTTCTCAAAGGTGCTCACAGCACAAGAGATAGAACGCAATTACAACCATCCGCTCACAGGCTCGGAGACAGGGCTCTTCATCTACTGGCCTATGGACGAGAAACTCGGCATGCAAACCCTGGCATACGACTTCAGCCGCACCAACGGACTCATCAACGGACGCTATGCCAGCATGAGACAACCATCGGAAAGCAGCACCGACATACCAGACGAAGACCAGTTCAGCCTCTGCGGATATACCGATGCCGACGGCAACTATATCATCAACGGTATACCATTTGCGGGCGACGGTATGAACTACAGCGTGGTGCCCACCATGGGCATACACTCGTTTAGTCCCTCGGCATCGAGCCGCTACTTCAGTCTCAACTCACTCGTTCATTCGGGCTTGGACTTCAAGGACGTCAGCTCATTCCCCGTGGATGGACATGTGTATTACGAAAACACCACCATCCCCGTGGCAGGTGCATACGTATATGTAGATGGCGTCGTGGCTTCGAAGGACGGCGAACCAATCATGACTGACGAGGAAGGACATTACTCCGTTGACGTGCCTATCGGTGACCACTTCATACAGATAAAGAAGAACGGACATACCTTTACCAACAACGGACGCTATCCCGCCGACCCCAAGTCACTCGGACTGAGAGAGACATTTGAAGCACCCGTCACAGGACTGACCTTCTGGGACGATACCAAGGTGATGGTGGCTGGACGCGTGGCAGGTGGCAGCGTGGAAGAAAACAAGCCGCTCGGACTCCAGCAGGGAAACGCCAATATCGGTAGGGCAACCATCAAGCTCAAATTCCCCGGCAACGAAACCGGCAAATTGCTCAATGCCAAGAAAGAGGTGGATGGCACTGCTGTAAACTATGTGATGAGTGACGAGAAGCGCAACTTCAGCACCAACATCCTGGGAGGCAAGGCATACGTGGAGGGTGGCACCAATGTGCTGACCATCGAGACGGACTCTACCACAGGTGAGTTTGCAGCTTATTTGCCACCGCTATACTACGAGACAACGGAGATTAGCGTACCTACGCAGCAGGAGATTGTATTCACCAACAAGCCTGTACTCGACGCCACCAGTCCCGACATTGTATATACCGACTCGATTGAGGACGAGAACGGCAAGCGCACCTTCGACTATGTGGCTTCCGCCAAGATCATCTATCGCTCTCCCTCGCATCTGGAGGTGACGGAGAATGAAGATGGCTCGTTCGGTATGGACAGCATTGCCGTTAAGGACATCAACGACAAGAGCGAAAAGGTGGCTCTCTATACCATCAACGAAGACAAGACGATAAACTATCCTTTCGGCGCACCTGTCTATCAGATGCTCGGAAGATACACCTATCATCTCTATGCTTACGAGAGCTATACCAATAAAGACGTGGAAGGAAGCCCTGTAACCGTTCAGGTGCCCATACCCAACTCAAGGGTGACGGTGAAGAACCAGTTCGCCTCTACTACCACCGTGGCAGAAGCCGATGGAGCAGTAGGAGTAGTGTCAGACGAGGACTTCAACCTTGATGAGGACGGACGTGCAGACTATACATTCATCTGCGGTCTGCCCAACATCCAGTCTCCTTTTACACGCTCACTCAATATCAGTTATGACGTGAATGACGAGGCAGTGGCATGGGAAGGCAACAGCACATTCAAGGCTGTAGTGCTCGGAACACTCTCTACGGGCACGAACTTCGTAACCGAAGGACCCGACAAGGTGACGATGATCCTGCGCGACCCTCCAGGCTCGCTCTCCAAGACCACCTACAGTACCGGTACAGAGGTGACATCTGTCAACACCTACAACAAGACCACCATGGAGAATGCCGGAATGCAGTCAGACATCTATATGGGATGTGAAATGCAGATAGGTGGCGGATTTGGCGTCATATCTCTAAGCGAACTGGATGCCACCAACACCCTTTCGGTGGGTGCCGATTATACCCATACATGGAACTCACTCAACCAGAACACCACCGTCACCACGCTGACCAAGGAGATATCTACCAGCGACGGCACAGACTTTGTGGGCAGCGGCGGTGACGTGTTCATCGGAACCTCCAACAACCTCGTCTTCGGTACTTGCCATAATGTAGGAATCAAGAAGAACGAGACGGACGGCTCTTACAATCTTGTCATGACAGACGGAGTGTCAATGGGTGAGCAGTTCAACACCGACTTCAGCTACACGCAGAACTATGTCGAAAACGTACTGATACCCAACTTCGAGAACTTGCGCAACGGCAAGCTCACACGGGTGGCGGATGTAAGCAGCGTTACGGCTCCCACTGGCGATGAGCCTATCTATGTCACCACCCTCTCGGAGGATGACGAGCGTTTCGGCTCAAACAATGATGACAAGGAAGTTTGGGGAGATGCCGCCAAGAAATTCATAATCAAGAACGGCAGATACACCGGCCCCTCCTACACCATGATTCTGCCTGCCGGCTTCAGCGGCACTAACACTTCGAAGGACAACACAAAGACGGGTGTGCAGGATATGGTGAAGTACTACAATGAGCAAATCAGCCAGTGGCAGGAACAGCTGAGATTCAACGAGGAGCAGAAGGTGAAAGCCATTAACGACCGTGGCAAATACCTCGACAAGAACTACTCGTTTGACGCTGGTGCTGTGGTAACCTCTACGATTGAGACACTTAATTCAACTACTACCGTGGAGGAGTACACCAACGAGGTGAACGTGATTCTGAGCAATGAGTCGGGCTTCTCCGTCTGCGGTGTGGGCCTCGGTGTCACTGTCCACTCAAATACACAGCATACAATGACCAATACCTCTGAGTCAACCACCACATCCACTACATCCACGAGTTTCACGCTGCAGGAGGATGGCGATGACGACTATCTGTCGGTTGACGTGTTCAAGGCTCCCGATGGCTTCGGTCCTATCTTCGTCACCCGTGCCGGTGCCACATGCGCACCCTACGAGGACGAGGTAGTCACCAAGTACTATGAGCCCGGAACCATCATCGCCCACAAGACACAGCAGATTGAAAAGCCGGAGATAGAGATTGTGGATGCCATCGTGACGGGTGTTCCCGGAGGCGAGGATGCCAAGTTCCGCGTGAAGCTGCGCAACAACTCCGACACTCAGGAGGACTGCTACTTCGGATTCCGCGTGGAAGCAAACAGCAATCCCCATGGCGCACAGGTGTTCGTGGATGGGCAGAACCTCGGCAGCAACCCGACGTTGCTGATACCTTACGGAGAGACCGTAAAGACCTTCTCGCTGAGGCAGACTGTCACAGACACGCTCAACTATGAGAACATCGAAATCACGATGTACTCCACCAGCCAGCCCGACGATACAGGAATATTCCCAGGTATCTATTCAACCGGCACGGTAACTGTCAACTTCCAGCCCGTTTGCTCTAACGTCATACTGGCGACCAACAGAACCGTAGTGAACACTGACACCAAGAATGACGTGGTGCTCTCGATGTCGGGATATGACTACAGCATGGGCTCGTTCCGCGACATACGCCTGGAGTACAAGGGTATTCACGACACGGATTTCCGCACACTACAGGAATACACCAAGGACAAAGGCCGTCTGGCAAGCAACAAGAATCTCATCGAACTGCCTGCCCTTACCGGCACTGATAAGTTGAATTTCACCCTCGACATGACGGACAGCAGATTCACCGACCAGACCTACGTCTTCCGTGCAGTGGCTGTCTGCATCAAGGGCAGCGAAGAGGTGACCCGCTCCAGCGAGGAGGTGGAAATCATCCGCGACCTCTCACGTCCGCAGCTGCTCTCCACTCCTACCCCGCAGTCGGGCGTGCTCTATCCCGGTGACGACATCAGCATCACCTTCAACGAGCCCATACGCAACGACCTGCTCAACAAGATCAACAACTTCAAGGTCTTGGGCGTGAAGAACGAGGGTGAGGTGGCTCACAAGGTGGGTCTGCAGATCAACGACAAGGTGCAGACCAGCACTGAGGCGAATATCAACTTCGACAAACGTTCGTTTGCCCTGGGTATGTGGCTGAAGTATGAGGCCGACGGTACCCTGCTGCAACACGGCACGCAGGACAACGGCATGAGCGTGAGCATCACCGACGATAAGCTCGCAGTGAACATCAACGGCAAGACCGTGACCTCGGAGGCTACGCTGCCCAAGAACAAGTGGCTCTACCTGATGCTCTCTCTCGACCAGGAGGGCGATGAAGCACGCCTCGATGCACGCTTCGCCCATGATGCCTCTACCACCGACCTCTTCCATGAGTATATAGGGGAATACCAAGGCAACGGCAAACTGGCCATCGGCGGCAACGCCCTGACGGGTGCCATGCAGGAGATGACCCTGTGGAACAAGGCCATGTCGCTCGACGAACTGCAAGGCTCCATGCACAAGGTGAAGAGCAACTGCACGGAGGGACTGGCAGGCTACTGGCGCTTTGACGAGGGTCACGGCTCCGTGGCCAACGACATCGTGCGCAACCGCCACTTCATGCTCAACGGCGAGTCGGCATGGTGGAAACACTTCACCAACTACGCCCTGACAAGCGGCGGCAAGATTGACGTGTCTGCCCTCGGACTCAACGACGACGATGACTTCGTGATGGAGACCTGGATGAACGCTGACAAAGTTCAGACAGAAGGTGACGTATATGTAATCGCCAACAAGCCTTCGAAACTGGCTCTCCGCATGGACAGCGAGCGAAGGTTGCAGTTCGACTACAGCGACAAGACGGCTCAGGTGACCGACGAGGCTGTCAACGACAACCAGTGGCACCACGTGGCGGTGGCAGTGAACCATAGCAGCAACGGTTATGCCAAGGTGTATGTCGATGGCAAGCTGCGCACCCAGGTGCCTGCCCAGGAGGTGTATGCTCCCAGGGGTGAGGTGCTCTACCTCGGCAGTTACGAGGACGGAGAGACCCGCAGCCAGATGCAGGGTGGCATCGACGAGGTGAGAATATGGAAGGGACAGCGCTCGGCTTCGGTCATCAACGACTGGATGTACAAGCGTGCCAACGGTGAGGAGGACATGCTGGCCCTGCACCTGCCTTTCGAGGCAATAAGCATCAACGAGTACAACCAGGCTGTCACGGTGGCTTCCTACGCCAACACCATCGACAAGAAGGGGCTCTCGCAGACGGGTACTGTTGTACTGGCTGCATCAGCCGACAAGGCGCCTGCCCTCAACGAGGCTGAGACACTGGAGAACATCAACTACAGCTTCGTGGCCAATGAGAACCAGATAACCTTCCGCATCGAGGAACAGCCGGCAGATGTCGAAGGACGCACCGTGACCTTCACGGCCCGCAACATCCAAGACCACAACGGCAACAGCAATGCGCCCATGACATGGAGCGTGCTGGTGAAGCAGTCCAACCTGAACTGGAGCGAGGAGGCTATCGACGAGGTGCTGCCCTACGGCGAGACGGGTTCATTCTCTGCCGAAATCGCAAACACGGGCATCACCACCGAGAACTGGGTGCTGAACGGTATTCCGTCATGGCTCGACGTTTCGTCGGAAAGCGGTTCGCTGCCTGCTCTCAAGAGCACAACACTCAGGTTTACTCCACAAGAGGGCATGGCCATAGGAAGATATGAAGCCACAGTAATGCTTACTGGTTCGCAGGGCATTCAACAGCCTCTCTATCTGTCGCTATATGTGAAGGGACAGGCTCCTGACTGGACTGCCACCCCAGACGAAACGAACATGAACGTGATTGGACAACTCAAGGTGGAGGGAGTGATCAGTTCTGACACCGATGACATGTTGGCTGCCTTCCGTGCTGGCAAGTGCGTAGGTGTGGCTCATCCCAAGTATATGTCGAAATACGACTCTTATCTCGTGATGATGGACATCTATGGCAACCAGAACGTAGAGGACAATAGCCTTGAATATAAGATGTATGACGCATCTACAGGTGTGGTCTATCCTCTGGTGAGCGCATCAGACGCAAAGGCAACCACATACGTGCCCGACACATGGATAGGCTCGTTTGAAACTCCTGTGACCTTCACACCGGAAAACAAGATAGAGCAGACCATAGCCTGCGACTACAAGGGTTGGAAATGGTTCTCGCTATATGCAAAACCGGAGAGTCTTGACATTGCATCCATTTTCGCCCATTCTGCCGATGCCATCTCTTTGGTCAAGGATCAGAACAATTCGGCATATCCTGAGAATGGCGAATGGAAGGGTACATTGTCTGCCCTCTCACTCAATGGCATGTATAAGGTGAGCACAGGGGCTGCCTTCAGCGAGGCTTATCTCGGAACACCTGCCGAGGATGAGAATGCTACCATCACCATTGCCAACGGATGGACATGGGTGGGATATCCTGTAAGCGTGGCCAACAGCCTTGACAATGCCCTGGCTGGAGCAGAACCGCAAGAGGGTGACATGATAAAGAGTCAGTCGGGCTTTGCCATCTATACCGACAACCAATGGCTTGGCTCGCTCGGCATGATGACTCCGGGCAATGGTTATCAGTACTACTCTAATGCCGCTGCAGTCAAGACGTTCTCATTCCCGAAGGTCAACGCCTCAACCACCAGAAAGATGGCTGCAACAGATAATGAAACCATGCAACTCGACTATGAGAACAATATGACCATCATTGCCGAGATAAAGGATGGCGAGTTTGTTGTTGACAATGCAACAGTTAGCGTATATGCTGACGGACGTCTCTGCGGACGCTCCTCGGCACCTGTCATCGGCAGCAAGCATTTCGTTACCATTGGCGGCAACAGCAAGTCTATGCTCACATTCGTGATTGAGACTCCTTCGACAACCAAGCAGATCAGCCAGATGCTTACCTTCTGTGCTGATGCCCACCTCGGCACTGTTGACCAGCCATACGTACTGCAGATGAGTGGTGCCACGGTAATAGACCAGATCAAGGGTGACCTTGCAGATGTGATATTGCTTGAAGTGATAGACAATGCCGGACGCACAGTCAAGAAGACTGCCAACCCGACATCACTGCCTGTATTCGACAAGTCGGAATATCACTCTGCCGACATCTACAACATCCGCCTGACATACCGTTCCGGCGAAACCAAAGTGTTCAGGATTACAATGTAATCATCTGCATCGTGTATAGATTAAAGGGCGTGTCAATTAATACTGACACGCCCTTAATCATTTTTCAAGTGATTATTATTACAATCAACTAATCAGTGATCATTATTACAATCACCTAATACACAATGGTTATTTCTTTACAATCTTCTTCTTATTGATGATATATATTCCGCGGGGCAGAATATCAAGATCGTAGCCGAGGTTGCGACCGTCTAATGAATAGATGGCAGGAGTAGTTGTGTCTGCAGATATTATATCGCTGATGCCCGAAGTTTCTGGAGTATATAGCACGATGTTGAGCACAGACTGGTTGCCCTTTACTGCAAAGAGAAGAGAACCCGTGGCAGGAGATGATAGGGTGACGGTATATGAAGCCGTGGTGCTGGTGGTGCGTGACGGATATACATACTGGTTGGATGCGAAGGTCTGCGTGCCCACCTTATAGAGATAAGAAGTCTTGTCGTCCACATTGCTGTAGCCTGTGAACTTTGCCTTGCCTATGGTGATGCCGTCGGGGATATTGATGGTGTTGTTGACACCGTTGGAGTATTTGATGCCCACCATGCCGCAACCCGAACCAGTGGCGTATGACTTGCCGTTGGAGATACTGAAACCATTGGAGAAGGTCCAGTCACCATTGGATGTGATTGGCGACAGTTCATACTCGGCAGACTCATTGACACCTTCAGAGAGGTCTATGCCCTCCACGGTGCCACCTTCGAGTTGAGCCTCGGTGATGTCTGCCACCAAACTATTGAGATAGTTTTCGAGATTGGTATAGCCATCGCTACCCACGATTTTGCCGTCGGAGGCATCGTTGGGGTTGAGTCCATTGGCTGTCTCCCAATCGTCGGGCATGCCGTCGCCGTCGGCATCCTTGGGTGCGTCGGTACTGTTGAGTGTAGGCCATGCGCTCCAGTCGCTGGCAGCATTGGATGGCTTGTTGTCATCCTGGCTGTCGATGATACCCTTGTGGTTGCCGCTGCCTGTATATGTGGCGGTGCCGTTTTTTGTCTCGTTTATTATGAAGGTGTCATAACTGTCGCGCACCTTGCTGCAACCCACATAACTCATCACCCTCTCGTATGCCATGTCTGCGGTATGTGTGGTTACGTGTATGAATTCTATCGGGTTGCTGAGGCGCATGGTATCCTTGGTGGTGGCAGTGAAGGTGTTGTCGTTGTCGCTGCTTATAATCTGGTTGTAGACACCGTATGTCCAGTTATCTTTGGTAACATCAGAATACTTTGTGTTTTTGTTGCCATTGATATAGAACTTGCCCCACACATGCTCTGTTGGTTTATAGTCAGGATAATTGGTTACATATTTTGTGGTGCGGCATCCGATGCTGGCTATGCGCCTCTGCTTGGTTGAACTGATCTGTGCAGTGGCAGGACCTGGTTTATAATAGTTGTTGACAATGTTTACGTTCATGGCCTCGCCACCATAGCATCCGTTGCCAGCCCAGTTGTAGAACACATTGTTGCGCATGTCCAAACGTTCGTCGAGTTGTGTGGTATATCTCGGACCGAGTCGTGGCACGCGGCTCTCGTGGTGGGCCATGAGGTTATGATGATATGTAATACCCGAGCCACCCCAGTTGCCGCCATATCCGTGGCTACCCTTGGAATGTCCGGCATCCTGCAGGCTCTGTGATGATATACACCACTGCACAGTAGAGTTTTTGACACCATAGATACTCAGACACTCGTCTATGCTCCAACTTACAGAGCAGTGGTCAACGATGATGTTTTCCTGGTCCATGGCACCCAGACCATCCCATCCGTCGGCCCCCGATACAGTAACATTCTTGTTGCCGAGGCGGAAGCGCATATATCTGATGATAACATTGTTGGCCTTGATGGCAAAGGGATAGTCAGCCACGCAGATACCATCGCCAGGAGCCGTTTGTCCGGCTATGGTAACATTTGATTTTTGGAGGTTGAGAGCAGATTTGAGATGGATGGTTCCCGACACATCAAACACGATGGTGCGAGTGCCGCTTTGGTTGCAGGCCCATCTTAGTGTGCCCTGGCTACCGTCGTCGGCGAGTGATGTGACATGATAGACATCGCCTCCGCGTCCGCCCGTTACATAACGTCCGAAACCCTCGGCACCGGGAAATGCTGGTGTCTTCTCGATGCTCGTCTCTGCAGCGATGGTGATGGCGGATGCCAGGAGCATCGCAGTGGAAAGTAAATACTTTTTCATTATTATTTTGTTTTAGTTTTTTGTTAATTGAAGTTTTTGTAATCTGACTGCAAATGTAGCGATAATATTTTATATAAGGAGCACTATGACAGTTAAAAAACATTCTTTCGGCGCATTTCTGATAATTATTACCCCTGATACAGGGCATAGAAAAGAAAATATGAAAAAAGTAGTCGAAAAATTTGGTAGATAGAATAAAATAGTGTACATTTGCAACGTCAAACGATAAAATACTATCAAATAGCAATTAAAACAATAGAAATTATGACAACATTCAATCTATACGCATGGTGGTGGCACTCTCGGGATTAAAATAGTCGCGGGCTGCAAACCTGTACCTTGCAGTAAGATATAAAGATATGGGGCTCGTCGATTATGACGGGCCTTTTTTTATAGGTGGAAATTTATAGAACCCACCTATAGTTATTCCAAACGAAACAAAATATAATACGATATGGCATCAAAATACAATGTAGACGACAACGGATTCTATGGCGAGTTTGGCGGAGCCTATGTGCCCGAGATACTCTATGCCACTGTTGAGAACCTGAAGAAGCAGTATCTGGCTATCATTGAGTCAGAAGAGTTTAAAACCCAGTACAATGATTTGCTGCGAGACTATGTGGGTCGCCCATCGCCGCTCTATTTCGCCAAGAGGATGAGCGAGAAATACGGTTGCCAGATATATCTGAAGCGCGAAGACCTCAACCATACGGGAGCCCATAAGATCAATAACACCATTGGTCAGATACTGTTGGCCAAGATGATGGGCAAGAATAGGATAATAGCCGAGACGGGAGCGGGACAGCATGGTGTGGCCACAGCCACGGTATGTGCACTCATGGATATGCCATGCGTGGTGTATCAGGGAGCTCTCGATGTGGAGCGTCAGCACACCAACGTGGAGCGCATGCGCATGCTTGGGGCAGAGGTAAGACCAGTGCATTCGGGAAATAAAACCCTCAAGGATGCTACCAACGAAGCCATACGTGACTGGTGCTGCCATCCACAAGACACTTTCTATATAATTGGTTCCACCGTGGGCCCACATCCTTATCCCGACCTGGTGGCACGATTGCAGAGCGTGATTTCAGAAGAGATAAAATGGCAGTTGCAGGATAAAATAGGTCGCAACTATCCCGATATCCTCATGGCATGCGTGGGAGGAGGATCCAATGCCGCCGGCACCATCTACCATTATATCGATGATGAGAGAGTGAGGATCATACTGGCAGAAGCAGGAGGGCAGGGCGCCGACACGGGCCATACCGCTGCCACAATACATGCTGGCAGATTGGGCATACTGCATGGAGCACGCACCCTTGTGATGCAAACCCCAGACGGACAAATCATGGAGGCCGAGAGCATATCGGCAGGACTCGATTATCCTGGCATCGGACCCATGCATGCCAACCTGGCCACACAGCATCGCGCCACCGTATATTCAGTGAACGACGATGAGGCACTGCAGGCAGCATACGAACTGACACGCATGGAGGGCATCATCCCAGCACTTGAGAGCGCCCATGCCGTGGCAGCACTGCAGAAGGTGCAGTTTAACCCCGATGATGTAGTGGTGCTCACGGTGAGCGGACGTGGCGACAAGGATGTGGAGACATACCTCCAATATGCAGACAAGTATATGAAATAATTATATTACGATATGGAAAGCAAGTACAGATATTCCACTATATGCCGCAAGATGATGGCAGATGTCTATACCCCCGTGGGAGTATATATGCGGTTGAGGGATGTGTATCCCCAAAGTGTGCTCATGGAATGTTCAGACTATCACGAGGTCAACAGCAGCCGCTCTTTTGTGGCTGTCAACCCTATATGCAGTGTGGCTATTGCGCATGGTATGGCACGCATTACCATGCCTGATAGACAGGTGATAGAGCATGAGATAAATGACGAGTTCGGTGCCGATAGCGCCATACGCCTCCTCCTGGATGCCATAGAGGTGACGGGCGAAAATAGTGAGGTGTGCGGACTCTATGGCTACACCTCGTTCAATGCCGTGCGATATTTCGAGGGCATAGAGGTGAAAGACGAGACCCAAAGCCAGAATGATGCTCCAGACATGCTGTATATGATGTTTAGAGATGTCGTAGTGTTCGACCATTACAACAGCACCATGACCGTGGTGTCGCTGGGCACTGTAGGCGATGTAGACGACCTGATGAAGAAAGCCACGAGAAACGACATACGCGATTTCTCTTTTTCTCCTGTAGGCGAGGTACAGTCGACACTCACCGACGATGAGCACCGCGAGAATATCAGACGCGGAATTGCACACTGCCTGCGCGGAGACGTGTTTCAGATTGTGCTCTCAAGACGTTTTAAACAAAAATACTATGGCGACGACTTCAAACTATACCGTGCATTGAGGTCCATAAACCCTTCGCCATACCTCTTTTATTTCGACTTCGGAGGTTTTAGAATATTTGGCTCATCCCCCGAAACCCACTGTCGCATAGACCACGGCAAGGCATTTATAGACCCTATTGCAGGAACCACACGGCGCACTGGCGACGAAGAGGCCGACCGCAGGGGAGCGGAATATCTGCGCAACGACCCCAAAGAGAATGCCGAGCATGTGATGCTCGTAGACTTGGCTCGCAATGACCTTAGCCGCAACTGCCACGATGTGAAAGTGGAGTTCTATAAAGACCTGCAGTACTACTCGCATGTCATACATCTCGTGTCGAGGGTTAGCGGCATCATGGACGAAGGCAAAGACCCAGTAAAGGCATTCATAGACACCTTTCCCGCAGGCACCCTTTCGGGAGCACCCAAGGTGAGGGCCATGCAACTCATAAGCCAATATGAGCCGCATAACCGCGGGGCTTATGGTGGTTGTATAGGATTTATAGGATTAGACGGTAGCCTCAACCAGGCCATCACTATACGCACCTTTGTGGCACGCAACGGCGAACTCTGGTTTCAGGCTGGCGGTGGCATAGTGGCCAAAAGCGATGTGGAATATGAACTGCAGGAGGTGAACAATAAGTTGGGAGCCCTGCGCAAGGCCATAGACATGGCGTCAACACTCTAAACAAGAAAGGAACAAAGAGATGAACACAGCAGAAAACAGCATGACAACAGCCAAGCGAACCAGCGTGGTAATCATCGACAACTATGATAGTTTTACCTATAACCTCAGCCATCTCATAAGACAGATGGGAGCAGAGGTGACGGTGATACGCAATGACAAGTTTGAACTGCCACAACTCATGGCTTACGACAAGATAGTGCTCAGTCCAGGACCTGGCATTCCACAGGAGGCAGGGCTCCTCATGGATGTGATAAGGACATACGCAGGAGTGAGACCCATGCTCGGGGTATGTCTCGGACATCAGGCTATAGGTGAGGTGTTTGGTGCCAAACTCGAAAACCTCTCGGAGGTGTTTCACGGAGTGGCCACACCGGGCACCATCATAGCAGACGACTATATCTTCAGCGGACTGCCCAAAGAGATAACCATAGGGCGCTATCATTCATGGGTGGTGAGCAATGATAACCTGCCGGAGTGTCTCGAGGTGACTGCAGTGAGCGAAGATACCGCATGCGGCGGCGCACGGCAGATTATGGCGCTGAGACATAAGGAATTGGATGTGCATGGCATTCAATTCCATCCCGAAAGCGTGCTCACACCAGAGGGTAAGAGGATAATAGAAAACTTCATCAATGGCTAATAATATATTGCATCATACATTATCATAAGCAAAATCAAAGACAATAAAACTCATTATTATTATGAAAGAGATACTGAACAGAGTAATCAATCATGAGATGCTCACAAGAGAAGAAACCAAGAATATCCTGGTGGGAATAACACAGGGACGATATGCCGAAGAGCAAATAACGGCACTGCTCACAGCATTGCAGATGAGGGGAGTGAGCGTGGATGAGTTGCTCGGATTCCGCGACGGCATACTCGAGACAGGAGTGCCCGTGCCATTGGATTGTGATAGATATATAGACGTGGTGGGCACAGGCGGCGACCGCAAAAACACTTTCAATATCTCCACAACCTCATGCTTCGTGATAGCAGGTGCAGGATATAAGGTGGCCAAGCATGGTAACTATTCAGCCACCAGCACCAGTGGAGCAAGTAATGTGATCGCAAACCATGGCGTTACTTTTACCGACGATATAGATAAACTCAACAAGTGCATAAACGAATGCGGCATAGTGTATCTCCATGCACAACTCTTTGCCAAGGCAATGAAATTCGTGGGACCAATACGCAAGGCCTTGCAGTTTCCCACCTGCTTCAATCTGCTCGGACCTATCGTCAACCCATCGAAACCGCAATGTCAGATGCTTGGAGTGGCCAACCTCGACCAGATGAGACTATATAATAATGTATACAGAAAGATTGGCATTGACTATGCAATAGTAAATAGTATTGACGGCTATGACGAGATCTCGCTCACCAGCGATTTCAAGGTGGTGACCAATGACTATGAGCGCATCTTCTCTCCCGAAGAGATTGGAATGAAAGTGGCCAAACCCGAGGAACTGCGTGCTGGTGCTTCTGAGCAGGAAGCCATGGAAATATTCGACAATGTGCTGAACAACAAGGCTCTGGAGGCACAGAAAAATATAGTGATTGCCAATGCTGGCTTTGCCATACAGGTGCTCGAAAAGGGACAGAAGAGCATAGAGGAGTGTATGGATATAGCACGTGAGTCTATAGATAGCGGCAAGGCCCTCGAGACATTCAAGAAATTTGTAGAACTCAACAAGTAGGCAACCTATCATGGCAGATATCCTCGAAGAGATCATAGCGTGGAAACGGATTGAAATAGAGCAGGCCAAAAGACAGATGCCCGAGAGAGCCCTACATGCACAGGTGGAGCGCATCATGGCAGAAGACCAACCCGTGGCCAGTCTCAAGGAGGCACTCAATACACAGGGTGCAGACAAACGTAGACCACCACAGATAATAGCGGAATTTAAACGAAAGTCACCATCAAAGGGCTGGATACACCAAGATGCCATGGCAGAAACCGTTACCATCGACTATCAACTGCACGGGGCGGCGGCAGTGAGCATACTCACAGACCAGAAATATTTCGGTGGAAGCGATGAGTTTATTCTCAATGCCAGAAGAGCAGGACTCACATTGCCCGTGCTATATAAGAATTTCGTTGTTGACGAATACCAACTCTTTCAGGCCAAGGCATGCGGAGCATCGGCTGTGCTGCTCATAGCCGCCGACCTTTCCAAAACCGTTTGCAGACGGCTGCTCGAGATGTCTCATCAACTCAAACTGGAAGTGCTGCTCGAGATGCACACCGAAGGTGAAACCGAGTATGCCGACCTACAACCCGACGTGTGTGGCATCAATAACCGCAACCTCGGTACCTTTGTAACCGACATTACCAATTCAGTTAGGCTTGCCAGTCTGCTACCAAATGATATAGTGAAGGTGAGCGAGAGCGGAATACAAACTGCAGGGGATATGGTGATGCTTTGGCAGCAGGGGTTTGATGGCTTTCTCATAGGCGAACGCTTTATGAAAGAACAGCAACCGGGAGAGGCTCTCAAGGCATTCCTTGACCAGGCCTATGGCATGGTGTAATTATTTATTTCTCTATGGAAACAACATCAAAATCAAGCATATACGATGATAATAAAAGTTTGTGGACTCAATGATGCCGACAACATGCGCCAGGTGGCAGAAACTGGTGCCGACTGGTTAGGAATGATCTTTTGGGACAGGTCACCACGGCGTGTAGACATGCTGCGAATACCCACGGGTATGATGCCCGACAGTTCGGGCAAAATGGGCAATAGCGCCATAGGCAGATGCAAGAAGGTAGGGGTGTTTGTGGATGCCAATCCGCAATATATCATAACACGTGTGATACAGTTCGGCCTCGATGCCATACAACTGCATGGCCATGAGACGCCCACGATGATACGAAACCTAAAGGCAACCCTCGTGCCAGACCTCAAAAAGGAGATAACCATCATCAAGGCCATCAGCATAGAAAAAAAAGAAGACCTGGAGAGATGCCATGACTATGAGGATATAGCAGATATCTTCCTCTTCGACACTAAATGCAAGTGCGTGGGAGGCAGCGGCGAGAGTTTCGACTGGTCTGTAATCAATGATTATCATGGCGGCCAACCTTTCATCCTGAGCGGTGGAATAGGACCCGACGATGCAAAGAGAGTAAAAGCCGTTGACCATCCCAAAATGATGGGTGTTGACATCAACTCACGATTTGAACTCCAACCAGGAGTGAAGGATGTTGAAAAGGTAAGTGCTTTTATTCGTGAGATGAGAGAATAAGCAAAATGATCTTATCACAAACATGAGATAACAAGAAAACAATAATAACCCTAAAGCAACTGATTATGAACAAGATAAATAAACTATTCGCCGAGAGAGGAGACAGAAAACTGTTGTCGTTGTATTTCTGTGCTGGAAGTCCCACTGCCGAATGCACAGCAGATGTGATAATGACAATGCAGCGCAGAGGCATAGACATGATAGAGGTGGGCATACCATTTAGCGACCCTATGGCTGATGGCCCTGTCATTCAGGATGCCGCCACCAAATCCCTGCGTAATGGTACCTCACTCAGTACTATCTTCCAGCAGGTAAAGAGCATCAAGGACAAGGTATCCATACCTCTCATTCTCATGGGATATCTAAACCCAATCATGCAGTATGGCATAGAGCCTTTCTGCCAGAGTTGTGTGGATGCCGGAATCAGCGGAGCCATCATACCCGACCTGCCATTCAAAGATTATCTCGAGATAGTGAAACCCGTGGCCGACCGCTACGACCTCCGGATAATAATGCTTATCACACCAGAAACAAGTGAGGAACGCATACGGTTTATAGACGATCATACCGATGGTTTCATCTATATGGTATCGTCGGCAGCAATAACAGGAGCACAAAAGAGTTTCGACGAGGCTAAGCAGGAATACTTCAGACGCATTAATGCCATGCATCTCAACAATCCGCGAATGATAGGATTCGGCATTTCAAACAAGCAAACCCTCGAGAGCGCACAAGCCAATGCCGCAGGTGCTATCATTGGCAGCCGTTTTGTTACACTGCTGGATGAGCATAAGGATGCTGACAAGGCTCTAGACATACTCTTTGACGATCTTAAGAAATAATCCGATTTTTTTGTCGTCATATTAGTTAATATAACTTATAATTGTTGGAGATTTGGAAAATTAAGACTATCTTTGCACTCGCAAACTATTATCTACTTAAAAAAATAACCGATTCTTCAGTATGAAAATTTTAAAACTATTGCTACTATGGCTGCTTGTGCCTATGGCTGCCCTCGCTGACGGATGGACAACCCAATACAAGCAGATAGAACAGAGTATCAGACAACCGGAATTTGCCGACAAGGTGTTTGACATCACCAAGTATGGTGCAAAGACCGATGCAAAACCAGAAGTTAACCAAAAGGCCATCAACAAGGCCATAGCCGCATGCTCAAAGGCTGGTGGTGGTAAGGTAGTGGTGCCTGAAGGCACATTCCTTACTGGTGCCATCACACTCAAAAGCCATGTAAACCTCGTGGTGGAGAAGGGGGCTGTGCTCGAATTCGTATACAAACCCGAACTCTATCCTATCGTGCTGACACGATGGGAGGGACTGGACTGCTGGAACCTCTCACCATGTATCTATGCATACAAAGAGACAGATATTGCCATCACTGGTGAGGGTACCATAGACGGCGGTGGCACCAACGACACATGGTGGAAATGGTGCGGTTCTGACCGCTACGGCTGGAAGCCCGGAACCATAAGCCAGCGCAACGGCAGTCGTGCCAGACTGCTCAAGATGGCTGAAGATGGCGTAGATAAGAATGAACGCCGATTTACAGCAGAAGATGGACTGAGACCACAACTCATCAACCCCAACGAGTGCGATGGCGTGCTCATTGAGAATGTGACCCTGCTGCGCTCGCCATTCTGGGTTATACACCCTCTGCTCTGCAAAAACGTGACCGTAAGAGGCGTACATATCAACAATGACGGTCCTAATGGAGACGGTTGCGACCCCGAGTCGTGCGACGGTGTGCTCATCGAAAACTGTTTCTTCAATACCGGAGATGACTGTATAGCCATCAAGAGCGGACGAAACAACGATGGTAGACTCTGGGGAAAACCCAGTGAGAATATCATCATTCGCAACTGCGAGATGCAAAACGGTCATGGTGGCGTGGTGATAGGTAGCGAAATATCTGGTGGATGCCGCAATGTGTATGCCGAAAATAACAAGATGGACAGTCCAAACCTCGACAGGGTGATACGCATCAAGACCAACACATGTAGAGGTGGCATTATAGAGAATATTTATGCCAGAAACATTGAAGTGGGACAGTGCGGAGAGTCGGTGCTCAAAATCAATCTCGACTATGAGCGCAATGAGATCTGCTGCCGTGGTTTCCTGCCTACCGTTCGCAATGTGAACATCGAAAACGTGACATGCCAGAAGAGTAAATACGGTGTGCAGGTGATAGCTCTCGACACTTGTGTAAACGTGTATGATATCAATGTAAAGAATTGTAAGTTTAACGGCGTGGCAGAAGGCAACTATTTCAAAGGTAAGACCCGCAACATAAAACTCGACAATCTCTATATCAACGGTAGCCTTGTGCTACAGGATAAACCATATAAGACCTACAGCCAGTGGATGACATACTCCGAGATGAAGAGAGTGCCCGAGTCTTATATGCTCGACTTTGCAAAAAAACCGAAGTGGAGTTATGTTATGGGCATCGAACTCGAAGCTATGCTCGACACATATCTTAAGTATGGCGACGAGAACATACGCAAGTATTGCCAGATGTATACCGATACTATGATTAATGCAAAGGGAGAGATACGCGGTTACAGACTTGAGGATTATAACCTCGACCAGATACGCACCGGACATTTCGTGGCTCGCATGTATCAAAACTGGCCAGAGAAGAAAAACCTTATCGCCATGCAGACTCTCATGAAGCAGCTCAAAGACCAGCCACGCACCAATGAGGGAGTATACTGGCATAAGGCTATCTATGCATACCAGGTGTGGCTCGACGGAATATTCATGGGATTGCCATACTACTCGCTCACTGCCAATATGCTACTCAAAGACAAGAAGGCACAGAAAATATATGACGATGCCGTAGACCAGATAAAGAAAACTTACTACCGCACTCTCGACGAAAAGACAGGGCTCAACCGACATGCATGGGACGAGACTAACGAACAGTTTTGGGCAGATAAGGAAACAGGACTCTCACAGCATTGCTGGGGTAGGGCACAGGGATGGTATAGCATGGCCCTCATCGAACTCCTCGACGCACTGCCCGAGAACTATTCACGCCGCAATGAGGTGATCGAACTGCTCAAGAAAGACCTCGACGCCGTAATTAAATGGCAGGACAAGAAGACTGGAGTATGGTATCAGGTG
The DNA here is from genome assembly GCA_022782305.1 of Prevotella sp. Classification (GTDB taxonomy): domain Bacteria; phylum Bacteroidota; class Bacteroidia; order Bacteroidales; family Bacteroidaceae; genus Prevotella. The sequence goes on from JALFPC010000014.1 coordinate 23,234, forward strand.
ATGGATAGCCCCAAGCGTGAGGGCAACTATCTCGAGTCTACATGCTCATCCATGTTTGCATACGTGCTGCTCAAGGCATACCGAAAAGGGTATGTGGGTGCCAAATATCGCGACGCTGGTATCAAGGCATACAAGGGCATCATCAATAATTTCATACGTGTAAACGACGACAAGACCATCTCGCTCACCAACTGTTGTGCAGTGGCCGGACTCGGTCCTGGTGCCACTCCCACTGTGGAGGCCGCCATCAAACGAGTAGACCCTAAAGGAAAAGTGAAACACAATGCGCGAAGAGACGGCTCTTACAAGTATTATTTGAGTGAACCAATTAGAGACAATGATGCCAAGGGACTGGGCCCGTTTATCTGGGCTTCGCTCGAAATGGAAGCATTGGGATATGATACAGACAACACCACAGCCAGCATAGACCGCTCGGCTGTGGTTTCTCGTAATAACCCCGTGGTGACAAAGGCGGATGTTCTCTCATCCCTTACCGTGGGAAATGGAGTGATTGCTGCCACTGTAGACGTGACAGGACTACAGAGCTTCCCTGAGGATTACGTCAATGGCGTGCCACTTACCACCATGTCGGCATGGGGATGGCATTCTTTTCCAAACACCAAGAACCTCAAAGCCAGCGATAGCGAGAAAGCCTTCGACCTCGGACACGGACACCAAGAGGTTTATGCCGTAGAGTATAAGACAGCGGGCAGAAACAAGGATGCTACAGACTATCTGCGCATCAATCCTCACAGACTTAACCTCGGTACCTTCGGACTGACATTCAAAAACAGTGAGGGACAGACCCTCACTCTGGCGGATATCAAGAATATCAAACAAGAGCAGAAACTGTGGGACGGACTCATCGAGTCTAACTATACCGTAGATAGCATGCCCGTGGAAGTGACCACAGGTGCTATGGCAAAAGAGAAAGGTATGCAGGGACTATTTACCCATGTCAAAAGTCCTCTCTTCGGTAAGAAACAGGCTGCCTTCACACTCAGGTTGCCATACCCTACAGGCAAGCATGCCGATGATGCCACCGATTGGAACAATGCCGACAAACACTCGTCGGAGATAGTATGCGCCGACTCTACAGAGGCTCTCGTAAAGCATACCATTGATGCTACCACCTATTATATATTATTAAGGTGGGACGGCAAGGCCACATTCTCGCAGACTGCTCCACATACATATATGCTCACACCAGAAACAGATGTGATTGGTGTGTCTGTGTGCTATAACGAAACCAACCAGTTGCCTGGTGCTGCAAAGGGTATTACCCTTGATAATGCCAAGGCATGGGAATATGACCAGGAGCGTAAGGCATGCATGAAATTCTGGCCTTCGTTCTGGAACAGTGGTGCCATCGTCGACTTCTCGCTCTGCACCGATCCAAGAGCAAAGGAACTGGAGAGACGCACCGTATTGTCACAGTATCTCACCTTTGTAAACTGCGGAGATGGTTCTGTGCCACCACAGGAAACAGGACTCACCTACAACTCATGGTTCGGACGCCCACATCTCGAGATGACATGGTGGCATGCTGTAGATTTCTCTCTCTGGAACCGCATTGCAACCATCGACAAGACACTCAAATGGTATGATGATGTGGCCCTGCCTATATCTGAAAAGATAGCAGAAAGACAGGGATTCAAGGGTGCTCGATGGATGAAGATGACAGACCCATGGGGTGGGGAAGCTCCTTCCAATACGGGTTCGTTCCTCATCTGGCAGCAACCTCATTATATCTATATGGCCGAAGAGGCCTATCGCCATCATCCCAATGCCGCCACTCTCAAGGCTCATGCTGCTGCCGTGGAGGCCACAGCAATGTTTATGGCAGACTACGCAAAGGCTTGCGACACATCAAAGAAGAAGAACCAGCCCATCAGACTATTCGGACATACAGCCATGCAGGAGAGCATGTCGAAAGATTTCTCTTACTATCATCCTTTTGAACAAGCTTATTGGCAATATGGACTGGCAGTGGCACAACTCTGGCGCGAGCGTCAGGGACTGGAACGCAATGCCGAATGGGACGACATCATCGTGCGCATGGCTCCATTGGCCGAACAGGATGGACGCTATGTGTCGGGTCTTCCACTCGCAGCCTTCGATGATAATGCAAAAGCAGACAAGTTCGACCCATACGTGGCAGTGGCACAAAAGGGTTCCAAGACCATCTCACGAGATGATTTCGAACTCAAATGCCGTTCTGATCATCCTGCAGTGCTCGGCGCTTGCGGACTCCTTCCCTCTACATTGCTGACCATCAACGGTAAGACTCTTGCACCACTCTATGATACAGATAAGATGAAGGAGACACTCAAATGGGTTATGAGCAACTGGAACTGGGATACCACCTGGGGTTGGGACTATGGCATGGTGGCTATGTGTGCTGCCAGACTTGGCGAAACCAATACGGCTCTTGATGCCCTTCTCATAGACAAGCAGAAGAACACATACCTCGTCAGCGGTCATAACTTCCAAGAGCCCAAGCGCCTCCGCCTCTATATGCCTGGTAATGGAGCTCTGCTCGATGCCGTAGCCATGATGTGTGCAGGATGGGACGGATGTGATGACCCTCTCAATCCCGGATTCCCGAAAGACGGAACATGGAACGTGAGGTGGGAAGGATTGCAGCGCATGCAGTAATATTCTTGAATCGCATCTATGCAGATGATAAAGCAATATAACAACTAAATATACACGGTAATGAAAAGAATTATTTTGTCTTTTGCCACTTTGGCACTGACAGCCACGATGATGGCACAAACCCCTGCATTCCCAGGTGCGGAGGGACACGGAAGGTATACAAAGGGTGGCCGCGGAGGAAAGGTCATCCATGTCACCAACCTCAAGGACGATGGGTCTACGGGTAGCCTCAGATGGGCGCTCAAGCAGAGCGGCACAAAGTATATTGTTTTCGATGTTAGCGGATATATAGACCTGAAGAGCCAACTCAATATACCATCTAATACTACCATTGCAGGACAGACTGCTCCCGGCGATGGTATCACCCTGAGGTATTATACCGTTTATCTCAATGGCGACAATATAGTGATGCGCTTCATACGCAGCCGTCGCTCTCAGGTCAAGGATGTCAATGATGGTGCCGATGCTACATGGGGCAGGCATCACAAGAATGTAATCTTTGACCACTGCTCATTCTCATGGAGCATAGATGAGGTGGCTTCTTTCTATGACAACAGGGATTTCACTATGCAGTGGTGCAATATTACCGAAGGTCTGGCCAATCCCGGACACTCCAAGGGCGAGCACAGTTATGGCGGTATATGGGGCGGAAAGGGTGCCTCTTTCCATCATAACCTCATTGCCCATGTGCAGAACCGCTCACCACGCTTCTGCGGAGCACGCTATAACTGGGAAGGTTACGACAAGACCAAGTATTCGTCATCCATAGAGGCAGAAATCGTTGACTTCCGCAACTGTGTAATCTATAACTGGGGTAGCGGCGCTGGTTGCTATGGCGGCACTGGTGGCGGTAATATCAATATTGTAAACAACTATTATAAGGCTGGTCCAGGCACTTCTAACAAGAAAAATGTAACCACCGTTTCTGTGGCCACAAGCGGTAATGCCAGCGGTAGTCCATTCATGGGATATGCATGCCGCTATTTCATTAATGGCAACTATGTGACTGCTGCATCACCGTCTGCAAACTATGACTGGAGTGGAGTGAAATACGACAACGGACTCTCTACCATCAATGGTCAGTATTATATCCCCGATGCAGACCATAATTATGGAAGCAATGTGACATACAAGAAGAATAGTAGCAATGTAGACTGCGTGAAACTCAAGTTGGATGAGGCTGTGGATGCAGGTGAGGTGACCACTCATTCTGCCAAGAATGCTTTTGATAAGGTGATTGCCTATGCAGGTGCTTCGCTTAAACGCGATGAGGTTGACAAGAGATATTATAATGAAGCCAAAAACGGAACTACTACTTATACAGGCGCTAAAAGTGGTAGAAAGGGTATTCTAGATGTTATCAACGACCCAAACGGTACACAAAATAGTGCTACTGCAAGTTATCCTACACTCGTGAGCGAGACTCGTCCTTCATCGTTCGATTCAGACAATGATGGTATGCCCGATGCTTGGGAGGCTGCCAATGGACTCAATCCCAACGATGCTTCTGATGCAATGAAGTATACTGTGGACCCAGAAGGCTATTATACCAATATCGAGGTGTATTGCAACTCGTTGGTGCAGGATATCATCATTGCCCAAAACCAGAATGCCGATGATGCGGTTAACGACTACTTCCCTGCTTATTATAAGGAGGATGGCACCTATGTGGCTGCTGTTAATCCTCTGCATTCTGCCATCAATGATGCTTCTGCCGACATGGGCAATATCGTGAGCACAATGTATTACAACCTGCAGGGACAGCGCATCGCACAACCTTCTGCCGCTCCATGCATCAAGGTAGACCGTTTTGATAACGGAAGAACCAAGGTTACAAAGATAGCAGTAGCTAAGTAATATATAAGGTGCGGCAATACGCCGTACCCCCTATGCTGAAGCCTAACCTCAAAGGTCTTGGATAGATTCTTAAAATATGAGGGTGTGTCAATTACTCTTGACACACCCTCATTTTCTATTTTCAAACTAAGATATCTCTTTTGTTCTCAGTTTAGGATATTTTGCTCTGAATCTAAGATTAAAGATATTATGTTCTGAATCTAAGATTATTTGTTCATGAACTTGAAGCCACCCTGGATAACCATGCCTTTGTAAGACTTGTCAACCTTCTGTCCAGCGAGGTTAAACATTGGAGCCTCGGTGCTGTTAGCCTTAACTGTAGAGATAGCTGTGCTTTCACCAGCCTTGTAGAGGTTCATGATGATACATGGCTGCTTACCACCATTCTTGAAGAAGAAGCGACCTGTGAGATTGAGGTTGTCAATAGTAATCACACCTGGGTCTACACCGCAAACGTCTCTGCCACCATCATCCTTGGCTACTGAACTCTTGTCAACGCTGATTACGTCGCCAGTTCCGTCGTTTGTATACTGGGCTACATAAGCACCTTCAACGATAGTACCGAGAGTGGCGATGTAGGTAGGTGTGCCAGCTGTATTGCTGAAACCTATAACTTCAATTTTGCTGATGGTTACACCCTCTGGCAGGTCGATAGCAGTGGGAGCACCATTAGAGAGCTTGAATGTGCGATACTCAGTGCCATTGTAGGTGATGTAAGCACCGTCACCGAAAGCTTTGTCAGCCTTGAGCAGATAAGCAGTCAGTCCAGGAGCTGTTGTGCAGGTCATGTTTGCTGGATCTGTCACTGTGGTGGCGCCGATGGGCTCCTCGAATTCACCAGTTGCTGTACCATAGGTAGCATAGTCTGAACCACCCTGAAGGATGAAATCCTGTGCGTTAACACTTGCTGCGAAGAGAGCAGCTGCTGCAAGAGTAAAAATTTTCTTCATAACTGTTTAAGTTTTTAGAATTAATAATGATGTTTTAGTATTTTGATTGTATCTTTGTCTTAATGACCAATGCAAAGGTACACATAATTATTTTAATAAACAATGAAAAATCTTCATATTTTGACCTAATAATTATCAAAAATGAAAAATCATGGCGATTTTTAAAAAATATCCACTGATTTTTTGCAATTTTCCCAATGTTTTAATTATCTTTGCATAGTAAAACTCAAAACAAACGAAACATTTGGCATTGGGCAGATGTCTAATGAAATATGATGACCACAGCGGACGAGTGTGTTAAAAATGGGGTAATAGTAGGTCGTATGACAAATTTTCCCCTCAAAAAGACAATTCTTTGCCGCTTATGTTACATATATATATTACATTTGCAGACCGATTTTTTTTAATTAAATAATATAACTATGCCTAAAAATTTGAAAACTTTTCGAATTGCGCTGTTGGCACTATTCACAATGCTTGTGACGAGCCTATCGGCGCAGACAGTCAAAGGAAATGTTAAGGACTCCAGTGGGGAGCCCGTGATTGGAGCCACGGTAGTAGAAGTGGGTTCCAAAAACATGACAGTTACCGACCTTGACGGAAATTTCTCAATCAAGGTTTCCGGTAGCAAGAAACTTCAGTTTACCTATGTTGGTATGAAAACCAAGACTATTAGTGTGGCTGGCAAGTCTTCTGTAAACGTGCAGATGGAAGATGAAGCCTCTACTCTAAATGAACTTGTGGTTATCGGTTACGGTTCTGTTAAGAAGAAAGACCTTACCGGTTCGGTAGTTTCTGTAAAGGGTGAGTCACTTACTAAGGTGCCTGTTCCCAACGTGGGTGAGGCTCTCTCTGGTAAGATGTCTGGTGTGCGTGTTACTACCACCGACGGTTCTCCCGATGCAGAAGTGCTCATCCGCGTACGTGGTGGCGGTTCTATCACTGGCGACAACTCTCCTCTTTACGTAATCGACGGTTTCCCTGCAGACAATATCAACGATATCTCTACAAATGATATCGAGGATATCACTGTGCTTAAGGATGCCTCTTCTACCGCTATCTATGGTACCCGTGGTGCCAATGGTGTTATCCTTATCACCACCAAGGGCGGCCAGTCTGGCAAGACACGTATCAACTACAACGGCTTCGTGCAGACCAAGACCGTGGCTAACCGCCAGAAGGCTATGGACACATACAATTATGTGATGAGCAACTACGAATATGCAGTGCTCCGTGGCGACAAGGCAGTGCAGAGTTTCGAGGAGATGTTTGGCGTTTATGACGACCTCGACATCTACAAGAGCATTGATGCCATCGACTGGCAGGAGGATATGTTTGGTGCCGATGTGCTCTCTACACAGCAGAACGTAAGCCTGAACGGTGGTAACGACAAGACCAAGTTCTCGCTCAGCGGCACATACGACTACAACGGCGGTCTGATGCCAAACAATGACTACTCTCGTTTCTCTGTAAACTTCAAACTCGACCACGAGATCAACAAGAAACTCAAGTTCCGCCTCAATGCACGTGTCAGCGACCAAGAGGTAAACGGTTCGGGTACTCAGGGTGGCACTTATAAGATACGTACCTCTCAGGCCATCACCTCTCAGGCCACTAAGGGTCTTTCTGCTTATGTAACTCCAGACTTCAGTTCTATGAACGATGAGGAATATCAGGAGTATCTCAATAGCAACATGACACTTGCCGAGCAGGCAGCCAGATACTGGAGAAAGAAGAACCAGCGCAAGTTTGACTTCAATGCCAGTCTTGATTGGAAGATTATCAAGGGTCTGACCGCTCATGCTGAGGCTGGATATGGTTATGGTTTCGACGAGCAGAAGAACTGGTGGGGTTCTACCACTACCAATGCTTCTTATGAGGGTGGTCTGCCACTTGCTGAGTGGACAAAGACAAACCGCACTACTCTGCGCGAAGAGGTGCACCTCACTTACGACCTCAAGATCAATGATCATAAACTCAATGTGATGGCTGGTCAGGAGTATTCAAACAAGATGTCTAACTATAATTTCATGCACGGTTCAGGTTATAGCAAGGCATCAACAGCCGAAGAGGTGTTTGCAAACTTCGCCAGCGGTACCAATACTCCTCAGGTTAAGAGTATGACCAACCCCGACGAGCGTCTTCTCTCTTACTTCGGACGTATCAATTACACATTCAAGGAGCGTTATCTCGCCACCTTCACAGCACGTTACGATGGTAGCTCGCTCTTTGAGTCTGGCAAGCAGTGGGGCTTCTTCCCTGCAGCCGCTCTCTCTTGGCGTATTATCGAGGAGCCATTCATGGAGAGCACACATAAGTGGTTGTCAAACTTGAAACTCCGCGTGTCTATCGGTGAGGCTGGTAACAACCGTATATCCTCTTCTGCCACACGCGCTCTCTGGTCTCTCAACGATGGCAGCAAACGCTATGGTGTGGGCGACAGCGAAAACAACCATTATAAATTAGGTACTGTGCTTGCCAACCCAGACCTTACATGGGAGACTATGATCACTCGAAATATTGGTCTTGACTTCGGTTTGTTCAACGAGCGTATCAACGGATCTGTTGAGTTCTACTACAACACTACCAAAGACCTGCTTATCCAGCACAGCGTGACCGCTCCTGGTTTCACAACAGTGTATGAAAACAGTGGTGAGACTTCTAACAAGGGTATCGATATCACCTTAAACGCCAATATCGTACGCAAGAAGAACTTCACTCTCGATGCCAACTTCAATATCGGCTTCAACAAGTCTAACGTGGAGAAACTGGCCAACGGAGTACAGGAGATGAGCTTCCAGTCTGGTTGGGCTGGCACCGACAACAAGAATGTTGATGACTATATCGTGCGCGTAGGTCAGCCTATCGGTCTTATCTACGGTTGGCTATCTGACGGATATTATACCACTGCCGACTTCGAGTCATACGACCCTGCTACAGGAGTATACAAACTCAAGGATGGCGTACCATCACAGTCACTCTCTGGCGGTACCATCGGTTTGCGCCCAGGTACTGTTAAACTCAAGGACGTGAGTGGTCCTAACGGTACTCCTGATGGTGTCGTTGATGGTTACGACCGTGTTCAGATTGGCGATACCAACCCAACATGTCAGGGTGGTTTCGGATTTAATATCACCTTCCTGCAGAACTTCGATTTCTCTGCAAACTTCACCTATTCTATCGGCAATGATATCTACAATGCCAACAAGATCGCATCATCACAGCGCTACCGCTCGGGTTCTTATCCAAACATGCTCAACGATATGCGTCCAGGCAATGTATACTCTTACCTCAACCCACAGACAGGCGAACTGCTGACCAGCCTCGAAGACCTTGCATACTGGAATGAAGGTGGCAACGGACAGGCAGCCAAGCAGTATTGGAGCCCATTCTCTTGGGGTGACGCAGTGGTTGCTCCTACCTCATGGGCAATCGAGGATGCTTCATTCCTCCGTCTGCAGAGTGTAACCCTCGGATATACATTGCCTAAGAAACTAATAGCCAAGGTGGGCATTCAGAACCTCCGCGTATATGCTACTGCTACCAACCTCTTCTGCATAACCGACTATACAGGCTATGACCCAGAGGTGAGCTCATACTCTCGTAACAGCAGCTACTCTGGCTTGACTCCAGGTATTGACTACTCTTCATATCCAAAGAGCCGCTCATTCACCTTCGGTCTCAACTTAACATTATAATCCATCAACAGAAAACAGATATATAATATGAAACTAAATAATAAATTTATTCTCGCTTCGGCAGTTGTGGGTAGTGCGCTTACTATCACATCATGTAGTGATGTGCTTGATGTTGACCGCCCATCATCTCAAGACAGTGAGTTCGTGTTTATGAACACCGAATATGCCACTACGGCCCTCAACGGTGTCTATGCCCTGTTTGGAGAAGATCCATTCACATCACGTATGTCGTGCGTATGGATGCAGAACACCGACGTGGAGGCTTACACTCCCAACTCTGGCAAACCCAGCGGTTCTCACCGTTCTGATATCTGGGGTCTGCAGGGTGGACTCGATGTTTCCTTCGGTGATATCTACAAGGCTTGGAACAACAACTTCCAGGCTATCGAGCAGGCAAACAACGTGATACAAGGTTGCGAAAACAGTTCCGTGGCCAGCGATGCTGAAATGCTTCAGATTAAGGGTGAGGCTGTATGTCTTAAGGCTTGGCGTTATCTGATGCTCTGCAACTATTGGGGAGATGTGCCTTATTATGACTCTCCTTCCAAGTTTGGCGATGAATTGGATAAGCCCAAAACCGACAAGAACATCATCTATAGCCGCTGCCTCCAGCAGTTGGTAGACGTTGAAGGTGACATGAAGTTCAGCGATGTAAACACCGGTGGCACTGAGCGTTGCAATCGCGATTTCGCTCTTGGTCTCATTGCCAAGATGGCTCTCTTCCGTGCTGGTTATGGCATGACAGCAGATGGCACCATGAAGAAGGCTGACGACTATCTCGACACCAGTTCCGACGATCTCGCAGTTAAATATACTGTAAACGGCACCGAGAAGGTGGCACGCACATGTGCTGATTATTATCAGATGGCCAAGGATTATTGCCAGAAACTCATCTCCCTCAAGGGACGCACACTGCGCAGCGACTATGAGAGCATCTTCACAGACCTCGAGTCGGGCATCGTGGCCAACAATGATGAGATTCTCTATCAGGTGGCATTTGTTGTTAACCGTGGTGGCGATGTAGGCTGGTGTATCGGCGTGCCAAACACAGGTACCTGCACATACGGCAATACCACTGCTCAGGTTGGCTTCAACCCTATTTATTACATGACATTCTCTGACAATGATATCCGCCGCGACATCACTTGCACCAAGTATAGTCACGACAATGATACCATCAAACCTGCTACAATAACAGCTCTTGGTGTGGGTAAGTTTGACAGATATGAGGCTGGTCCAAACTTCAGCCTCGGCTCTTCCTCTTCAAAGGGTACTGGTGTCAACTGGCCTGTAATGCGCTATTCTGAGGTGCTTCTCATGTTGGCAGAGGCTGAGAATGAACTCAATGGTCCTACCGCCCTTGCCCAGGATGCTCTCACTCAGGTGCGTGCTCGTGCCTTTGCCAAATCTCCCGACTATGCTGGTGATGTGACCAATTATGTGGCTGCTGCCGCTGCCGACAAGGCCAAGTTCTTCAATGCCATCGTTGATGAGCGTGCTTGGGAGTTTGGTGGCGAATGTGTGCGCAAGTGGGACCTCCAGCGCTGGAATATCTATGGTCAGAAGGTCAACGAGGCTGTGCGCAACATGAACGCATTCGGCATTGCTTGTAATCCTGTACTGATGGAGGATGCAGCCCTTGTGGCCCAATATCCTGAGGTGGCCAAATATCAGGGTTGTGCCAATATCCTTTATTACAATAAGGAGGCAAAAGCCAAGGATAAGAAGAAACTCACATGGATTAACGACAAGTATAGCTATACCGACTCAATAGAAATTGAGGCCCGCAATGGTGTCAACCAGGTTAACTGGGGTAAGGCAATGATTAAGAGCGTTACCACATATATATATAATAATAAGACATATACTGCAAGTCCTACCAAGACTGTTAACAAAGAAGAAGGTACAGTGACCTACAAATTCAACGACGATACTGAGGTGACAGTAAATGAGGGCGAATATCCTGGCATTACCAAGAAGGTGGTTTACCAGTGCTCTGATCAGGCTGCACGTCTGTATCGCGGATATACCGGCGACACAGGCATCGGCAGCGGCGACCTCTGCTATCTCTTGCCTATAGGTTCTATCACAATGAGTTCAAGCTCTGTGCTCACCAACGATGGATATGGCTTTGCCAACATCTCCGACAGCGAGGGTAAGAACTATGAACTCAAGACTGTTACTACTGACTTTAAATAAAATCACGAAAGCAATATGAAAAAGATAATAAAATCAATTATGCTTGTTGCTGCCGTAGTGGCAGGAATGGGTGCGATGACCAGTTGCTCCGACGATGACGACTCTAATCCTTCAAGATTGTTCCGTCCCGTAGTTAGCGAGGATGACATCGTGACAGGAGTTGACGAAAACAAGATTCCTTATATCAAGTTTAGTTGGGATAACTACAGCGGTGCATCGCAGTATGTTATCACCTTGGCTACAGAGGATGGTTCTGAAAACTATACACAGACCGTTGACACATGTATGGTTAAGTTCACTGGACTTAACTATGACACAAAATATAATGTGTCTGTACGCTCTGAGAATCCTGCCACTGGTTTGTCAAGCAAGGATTATACCTTCACTGCCACATCTGCCGACTATCCCACCATGCTCAAGAGCCTTGCCACCACAGATATCATCGACGTGCAGGCCCGCGTGCAGTGGAACAATGAGAGCGGCGAGGCTAACTACGATAGCCTTCTGGTGCGTGAGGCTTCTTCTGGCGAAGACGTTGTTGGATATAAGCTCACCGATGAGGAGAAAGCTGCATGCTCAAAGATTGTGAGTGGACTCAAACCTACTACTACTTATCAGGTGATAGCATTCGCCGACGATAAGTATCTTGGCAAGCGTACCTTTAAGACTGCTGCCAGCGAGAATTATGCAGGTAAAGTTTGCGACCTCCGCGGACTAGATGCTGAGACTGCATACAAGGCATTCTCTGTGGGCACTGGTTCCTCTTATCTCAACCTCATTGACTCACTTGTAAAGGAGAATCCTGGAGAGGATATCGTCGTAGTGCTCGAGGGTGGTGTAAACTACAGAATGCAGACCATGATGCTCTCTTCTACTGATCCCATCGGCAAGATTACATTTGTAACTGGTCTTACACTTGAGGGTCTGGCAAACATCTGCGTGGCTGGCAACTTCGACGTTTCTGCCGACACACACGTGGCTTCTATTGCATTTGACAAGATCAATTTCACCGATGCTCCAGATGAGAACAAACCTAAGACAGCATCAAACTATGGTGGTACATACCTCTTCAATATCGCAGGCAAGGGTGCCGTGATAGATGAAATCAAGATTACCAACAGTACAATCAAATACAAGCGTGGTGTCTGCCGTATCAAGGACAATCCTTCTACTATCAAAAATTTCATCATCGACAACTGCGTGGTTGACTCAATAGCCGGTTATGGTATTATCAATGCCGACTGCGATGGTTCAGTGGTTGACAACGTGAAGGTAACCAACAGCACCTTCTCAAACTGCGAGAAGACATTCGTGGTTAACGCAGGCAAGAATGGTAACATCATCAACAATCTAAACGTTGAGAATTGTACCTTCGTATACTGTGTGGCCGACAACAAACCTTTCATTGAAATGAAAGACCGCGAGTTCAAGACATGCAAGTTGAAGAACTGTGTGATTGGTCGTATTATGCCTTTGTCTAAGTATCGCGCCGACAAAGACCCAACAGCCGATGATAAGGTAGTAGGCATCACTGGTTATGCTGGTTCATTTAAGCCACAGTGCGACGAGGTTTACTTCACTACCGACGTTATCTGGGCAAAGAATGCAGAAACAGGTGAGCCAAAGGCTCCACTGGATGGTACCACAGTAAGCACCGACACCAAGGGTTCATTCAAGAATCCATTGAAGGGTGACTTCACTATCATCAACAAGGAACTCAAGCAGGTTGGTGACCCACGTTGGTA
>JALFPC010000018.1 GCA_022782305.1 Prevotella sp.
TTCTTGTACTACTTCTCTGTTGTATGTAAATCTTTCAAAGAACTCTTTCTTTAACGCTCACGAGTGTTTAATTCTCGAAAGCGAATGCAAAGGTAAGGAGATTATCAATACAAACCAAATATTTTGAGAGAAAAGTTGCAAAATCATTAAAAGTTTTTTAATATCTTTACAAAACAGGGGTTGCAAAGGGCTATTTATGGGTGTAATACTTACATTTAAGCAGAATTCTAATGCATCTCTTATAGTAGGTTAAGAGGTAAAAACAACTATGGAATTATGGCACAATGAGTGGGGAGGATGCTCCATAATAAATGTATGAAGCAGACTTTTCTATATACCTTATTATATATATAACACATACCTTATTATATTATATAGAAAGAGAGGTTGGGATTTGCAGAAACTGTTTGTTGGGTCTAATAAACATTGTTTATGGAATATTTATCTACAGTCCCGCTAAAGTGGATAAAGCGTTTTTTGAAATAATTGAAATACACTTGGCTTCCCCTCTCTTTGTTTAGTTATGTTGTGATGGTCAACCATCATAGTGAACAATGACAAGTAGAGTAAACGAGAATTATAAATAGTGGATTAACAAGTCAACCAGTTTTAATAATAAGACGAAAAGTAGTCAACATAAATAGGTAAACAACAGTTTTAATGTAACTATACACTGTGTTTGATTTATATTCCGCACTGCTGAATATATATTCCGCACTGCTGAATATACGTTCCGCACTGCGGAATATATGTTCCGCACTGCGGAACATAACACAAATGCCTGTTATGAGGAAATAGCAACAGGTAATGAGAAACAATTACAACAGGCAATAATGAAGATACACGACTACAGTCAGAACATTCTCAATGTAGCTGAAGTTCCCCGACAACAAACCAACGGAGATACAAGAGGAAGAAATGTATGCAGAGGTGAAGAGGTGCAACGAGCAACCACACAACCTAAATAAAACAGAAACGAGGGTGTGCCACTATGGCGCACCCTCGTATACACATAATATCTACTAAATGGTATTGCAATAGTAATTAGTCGAGGCAGAGAGATTTCTTGATAGCCTCCACTTTTTCTGCGGCAGCCTGCATGCATCTGTCATAATCGGCAGCAGTCTTGAAGGTGTTATCCTTAATTTCTATATAGAACTTGATCTTTGGTTCAGTGCCCGAAGGACGAACGGAAATCTTGGTACCATCAGCGCAGAACCACTGCAATACATTGCTTGTGGTAGGCATGTCGAGAGGTTGTGTAGTACCGTCGGCAGCCGTGATGGTGAGAGTCTGGTAATCCTTTGAAATTACCACCTGGCTTCCACCAATCTCCTTTGGAGGACAATTGCGGAAGTCTACCATCATCTGCTTGATTTCGTCGGCACCACTCTTGCCTGGCTTAACTACATTAATAGTAACCTCTTTGGAGAAGCCATACTCAGCATATATGTCCATGAGGAGATCATAGAGGGTCTTGCCATGGTCTTTTGCATAAGCACAGATTTCAGCCAAGAGAGAGCATGCAGAAACGGCATCTTTGTCTCTTACGAAATCCTGTGCAAGGAATCCGTAACTCTCCTCACCACCACCGATATATTTCTGTTTGCCTTCAGACAAAGCAATCTCACGTGCTATCCACTTGAAACCGGTATAGCAATCGCGCATCTCGATATTCTGCTTGTCTGCAATCTGCTTGATAACCTCTGTGGTCACAATAGTTTTGACGATGAAGTCACCCGGTTGCATCTTGCCAGTGGCCTTGCGGTTGGTGATAATATAATAAAGGAAGAGGAGGCATGTCTGGTTGCCATTGATAAGAATCCACTCGCCCTTGTCATTCTTGCAAGCCATGCCCACTCTGTCGGCATCAGGGTCGCTTGCCATCACGATGTCGGCATCCATGGCTTTGGCATCTCTGAGAGCCAATGTTAGTGCCTCTCCATTCTCTGGGTTTGGAGAAACGACTGTTGGGAAATCGCCGCTCTTTTCCATCTGCTCTTTCACGCAATGCACATTTTCAAAGCCCCAGAACTTAAGAGACTGAGGAATCATGGTCATGCCCGTGCCATGCAGAGGAGTATATACTATCTTGAGATCTTTCTGCCTTGCTATAACCTCGGGATCTATGCATATTGTCTTGATTTGCTCGAGATAGACCTTGTCAATTTCTTCTCCGATAATCTCGATAAGGTTTTTGTTTCCATCAAATTTAACGTCGTTGATAGTAACGGCGTTTACCTCGTCGATGATGCCTGTATCATGTGGAGCGAGCACCTGTGCGCCATCTTCCCAATAAGCCTTATAGCCATTGTATTCCCTTGGGTTGTGGCTTGCGGTCACGTTAACACCAGCCTGGCAGTGTAGATGACGGATGGCGAACGAGCACTCAGGTGTAGGTCTCATATCATCAAAGAGATAAGCCTTGATGCCATTAGCAGAGAAGATGTTGGCCACTGTTTCGGCAAAGAGTCTGCTGTTGTTTCTGCAGTCGTGGCAAACTACCACAGAGATGAGTTCTTTGTCTTTAAAATTCTTTTTGAGGTAGTTGGCAAACCCTTGTGTAGCCATGCCCACTGTATAGATGTTCATGCGGTTGCTACCCGATCCCATGATGCCTCTAAGTCCACCTGTACCAAATTCCAGGTCTTTATAGAAGCACTCGATGAGTTCTGTTTTATCTTCATTATCGAGCATAGCCTGCACGGCCTGCTTGGTTTCGTTGTCAAAAGCAGGTGACAACCACTGCTTGGCTTTAGCCTCGCATTCAGCAATCAATTTTGTTTGTTCGTCCATAATCTGATGAATATTTAGTTATAACATTAATTCTATATAGTTATTAGAGTGAAGAGTATCCCTATGCCCCACTCCAAAATCATCGCTCAAAGTTATAAAAAAAAATCCAAATTCAAAAGAATATCATGAGTTTTTTTTGTTTTTCTGCAATAATCTGTCTATTTCTTCAAATTCTTTGCCTTTATTAAGGTTCAGATAGATGCGATAAAGGGGTGCAGCCCATTTATCTTCTTCTTCGGGAGCCATTTTTCTGAATGTCTCCATATATGAGCATGCTTTCTGATACAGTTCGATGATAGTCTTTTTGTTCTTTTTTTCATTTGGTTTGTTTTCGAGCACAAGCAATTTATTGAGATATGCCGTGGCTATATTGAAATAAGCCTCTGCCACCGAATCATTGATGGCAATGAGTTGCTCGGTAGTCTTTATGCACTGGTCATAATGACCTTGGTTAAGTAGGAATGTAGACTTGGCGAACAGGAAGAGCTGGTTACTGTCGTTCACCTCCAGAGCCCTATTGATAAGATTTTCTGCCTTGTCGGCATATCCGTAATGATTATAGAATTCGATGAGTCTCGGAAAGAAGTAGAGATGTTCTGGAAAGAGTTTGAATCCCTTATTGAGCGTAAGGGAATAATTGACAGTATCGGCGAGCATAGCATATGCTTCAGCCATATATTGCAGTGTATACTCAATTCGCGAAGAGTCTCTCATGGCCACTTCAGCATATTTGAGGATGCGTATAGAGTCATTGCTTTTGTATCCACAGAATGTGGCCCAATATGCAGCAGAAGTAAAATGCTGATCGTTGCTTTCGGTGAGAGCGGAATTGAATAGCGGTTGGTTGTGGCACTGAAGATAAGCCTCAAGGAATTTGAATCCTTGCATATAATCCCCCTTGCGTGTGAAATAGAGTCCACCAAAATAGATATTCGGTCGGAGCCTCATCATCATCTCGCAGTGTTTTTTGCGGTAGTGTGGTTTCACCACTCCTTTACTGTTGGGCATAGCATCGATGCTGTCGAGCCTTTCAGCGATATCAAGCATGCGATAAGCCTGATTGAAAAGTGCGGCAGTATCGTATTTTTCTTTTAGATACAGTTTCTCGTTGCCCATAGCATACTGTTTTTCAACAGCCTGCAACCAAAGGAGATATATCTTTTTGTTAAGTCTGTTGTCTGGGTTCTCCAGCAGTTTGACGAGTATATCCTCAGCCTTGTTTAGGTCTTTGCCACTCTTTATGTAAGACCGTGCTTGAGCTATCTCTTTTTTCTGAGCTCTCAAGCACGGTGTTACGGTTAGAAAGAGGAGCGATAAAAATATCAGTTTACAGTTCATCAATAATTTTCGCCTCCAATATTATGCACAGGTGGGACAATGTTATCCCACCAGTGTAATGATAGAAATCAATTAATTGTTCAGCAGTTTCTCATACTCGGCAATCTTTGCCTTGTCACCCATATTGTAATAAATCTGATACATTGGGTAAACCCATTTAACCTTCTCCTGGTTAGGATCCAGTTCCTTGGCTTTTTCCATATATCCGAGGGCATCCTTGAGCACAGCTATCACCTTGTTGGCATTCTCTGTTGTGATCTTGCCAGTATTCTTGTCAGAGAGTTTGTCTTTGAGTTCCACCGCCTTTGAGTTGAGGCAAACACCAGCATTGAACCACACCTGTACGAAGGTAGGATCGAGTTCAGCCGCTTTCTTATAAGCCTCGATGGCAGCGTCCCAGTTGCCAGCATTCATATCGCTTTCACCCTTGAGAGCCCAAGCCATTTTGTTGTTTGGATCGATGGCCAGTTCCTCGTCAACCCATGCTTTGAGTTCAGCAGCACGTGAAGGCTGCACATAATAATCGAGCAAGAGATTGAACCATCTCTGTTCTGCAGGCTGCTGCTTGTGAAGGTCGCGCAGAGTGTTTACATAAGCAATAGTGTCTTCCTTGGTTTTGGCACCTTCCTTTCGTGAGAAGATGATGATTTCGAGAGCATCGGCAGCCTTTGCAGTATCCTCTGCAGCGATGTTTGCGTATTTCACAGCCTCATCGTATTTCTTGAGGTTATATGCAGCAAGACCTGCGAAGTATGCAACCTGAGAATAATACTGGTCCTTGCTCATGTCGATGCCAGTAAAGAGAGGAGATTTGGCGCTCTCCACATAAAGAGCCCAATCCTCGAAGGCAGCCTCCACATTCTTGTTGTTATACTCATACTGTCCGGAGTTGATCACGTTGAGACGAGCAGTCTGAAAGCGCAGGGCATTGGCAGAGCGGAACTTGGGCTTAATCTTTCCCTTCTCGTTTGGTTCGTTGTCATACACGTCGCACTGAATGGCAGCCTTGAGGGCCTCAGCGATAGAACGGTTGTAGAGAGCCTCGTCAATGGGCACATTGGTCTGCTTAACCTGGTTCTCCACCTGTATCTGTTGTAAGGCTGCGAACTGCTGGTAGTGAGCGTTGCTGAGAGCGTTCCAAGCAGCGGCTTTTTGTGCGGCAGTACCGTCGTTAAGAGCAGGTTTGAGCACTTCTACCGCTTCACCGAACTTACCTTCTTTGATAAGTTTGTCGGCCTGCTTGACTTGATCCTGTGCATTTGCAGCAAAGGCCATCATGGCCATGACTGCAGCGAAAAAGAACTTTTTCATTTTAGTGATTTTTTTGTTTGTATTCAGTTTTCTATTCAAATTTTATTGGTTCATCGTTATTTCCGTCAAAGCCATCATTGATGTTTTCCACATCGCTCATGTCGGCAATATTGTTATTGATGTCTTCGGGAGTTGAGCTATCGGTCTCACCCTGTGCGTCTGCCTCGGTTTCGGCCTCCACAACCTCCTCGTCGCTCTGGCTCATCACCTTGCATACACTTGCAATCACATCATTTTTCTTGCTAAGGTTGATAAGTCTGACGCCCTGTGTGGCGCGTCCCATAACCCTAACCTCCTCCACTTTGAGTCGGATGAGAATGCCGCTCTTGTTGATAATCATCAAGTCGTTGTCGTCTGTAACCACCTTGATGGCCACCAGTCTACCAGTCTTCTCAGTGATATTAAGCGTCTTGACACCCTTGGCGCCGCGAGCTGTCTTGCGGTAGTCTTCGATATCGCTTCGCTTACCGTAACCATTTTCGCTCACCACCATGATGGTTTCATTCGCTGGATCATTTACGCATACCATACCGACTACGGCATCGTCGCCGCCATCGAGGCGCATACCCCTGACACCAGTAGACACACGTCCCATGACGCGTATCTCATTCTCATTGAACCTTATGGCTCTTCCGTTTCTATTTGCCAGAAGCAGTTCATTGTTGCCGTTGGTCAACCTAACGCCCACAACCTGGTCGTCTTCAAGTATATTGATGGCAATCACACCATTTGCCCTTGGTCTTGAGTAAGCCTCGAGGCATGTCTTCTTGATTACTCCGTTTTTGGTAGCGAAGACTACATAATGGCTACGTAGGAACTCCTCATCATCAAATTTCTTTATTCTCAATACAGCATTGATGGCATCGTCAGGTTCGATATTGAGGATGTTTTGTATAGCCCTGCCCTTAGAGTTCTTGGTTCCCTCTGGAATCTCGTAGCATTTGAGCCAATAGCAGCGTCCCTTCTGTGTAAAGAAGAGGAGGGTGTTATGCATGGTGGCAGGATAAATGTACTCCGTAAAGTCTTCGTCGCGAGTATGGGCACCCTTGCTGCCCACTCCTCCCCTGCTCTGCTCTCTGAACTCGCTGAGTGCAGTGCGTTTGATATAGCCGAGGTGACTGATGGTGATAACCACTGGATCATCTGGGTAGAAATCCTCGGCATTGAACTCTTCGCTTGAGTATTTGATTTCTGTGCGACGCTCGTCGCCATATTTCTCTTTTACCTCCTGGAGTTCGTCTTTCATCACCTTTTTGCAGAGTTCGGGATCTGCCAGAATTTGCTGCAGATAAGCAATCTGCTTCATCAGTTCGTCATACTCCTGATGCAACTGATCCATCTGTAGTCCTGTGAGTTGCCTAAGCCTCATATCCACGATGGCGCGGGCCTGTATCTCATCAAACTCAAATCTGTTCATCAAGCTCTCTATGGCCTCTTGTGGAGTCTTGGAAGCCCTAATGAGGTGCACCACCTCGTCGATATTGTCGCAAGCCACGATGAGGGCCTTAAGGATATGAGCTCTATCTTCAGCCTTTTTGAGTTCAAATCTTGTGCGGCGTATGGTTACGTCATGGCGATGCTCAACGAAGTATTTGACACACTCCTTGAGGCACAGCAATTTTGGTCTGCCCTTAACCAGTGCAATGCAGTTGACGGGGAATGAACACTGCAGTGCTGTCATCTTAAAGAGTTTGTTTAGGATGACATTGGCATTAGCATCACGCTTCACGTCCACAACGATGCGCATGCCCTGGCGTCCAGACTCGTCATTGACATTACTGATGCCTTCAATCTTCTTTTCTGTGGCAAGGTCAGCTATATATTTTACGAGGTCGGCCTTGTTGACACCATACGGAATCTCTGTTACCACTATCTTGTCGTGTGTATCGCCGGTTTCAATCTCAGCCTTGGCTCTCATGATGATACGTCCGCGACCAGTTTCATAAGCGTCTTTCACGCCCTGTATACCATATATGTATGCACCTGTAGGGAAATCGGGAGCTTTGATATACTGCATGAGTCCGTCTGTATCTATGTCTGGATTATCGATATAGGCACAGCAACCGTCTATCACCTCGTTGAGGTTATGCGTAGGAATATTAGTGGCCATACCCACGGCTATACCGTTTCCACCATTGACCAGGAGGTTAGGAATCTTGGTAGGCATGACAGATGGTTCGAGCAGAGAGTCATCGAAATTGTTGTTCATATCCACAGTGTCCTTCTCGAGGTCATCCATGATATGCTCACCCATTTTGGAGAGTCGGCACTCGGTGTAACGCATGGCAGCAGGCGAGTCGCCATCTACAGAGCCAAAGTTACCTTGTCCGTCCACGAGAGTATAGCGCATGTTCCATTCCTGTGCCATTCTGACAAGTGCACCATAAACGGAACTGTCGCCATGAGGGTGGTATTTACCGAGCACCTCACCTACAACGCGGGCACATTTCTTGTATGGGTTAGTACTGGTGTTGCCTATTCCCAGCATACCATAGAGTATGCGTCGGTGCACAGGTTTGAAACCATCGCGCACGTCAGGAAGAGCACGAGCCACGATTACCGACATTGAATAGTCGATATACGAAGACTTCATTTCTTCCTCGATGTTGATCTTGATAATTCTGTCTTGATCTAATGTCTGATCCATTGATTATAATGATAAATAAATTATTACATGCAACACTGCCGTATGTGATAAGAAATGTCGTTTAAGGCCATTTCCTTTCGTTCTGACGGCTTTTGCCTTATTTTCAGTCTTCAAAATTACTACTTTTTGATGACCTGACAAAATGTTTTTGATTGTTTTTGATTGTTTTTTATCAAAAAGGTGTTGTTTTTGTGATTTATCAGTTCTTTTTATCTGTTTTTATGTCCGAGATACCATTTATGTGTAAACGCCAGATACATAATTGTGGCAATGAGGCACAAGCATATTGCCACGATGATGTTCAAGTGGGGTATGGCATAAAAAACAGAAAGACAATAGCCCAAGGCCAAACCTATGGACAGCCCAAATTCCCACGAAAGGAAGAAAGTGCTCTGCGAGGTGCCGCGCTGACAATGGCGACTCATCTTGATGAAATATAATTGAAAGCGGGAACATACTATGCCGATGGCAAATCCTAATGCCACGGGGGCTATCATCACCGCCGCAGGTAAGGTGGGCACGAAAAGGCGCAGCAGCAATGCCACAAGCAACGAGATAATGCCACACACAGCCTCGCTGGCTGGTTCGGCATTGACAAACACCACCCTCTGGGCTATGATGGCCAACAAGAATCCTGCCATCATTATGGTATAAAATTCTATGAAGAATACTGTGGTCATGAGTATGCCTACGGGAATGGACACAAGCAGAAGATTGAGACTGAGTGGCCATGACACGGGCAACAAGAAACGGTCGAGACTGCATTTGGGAATATCTTCATCAGGTGCCTTGAATGGAAACGACACCAGCCTGATAAGCACAAAAGACATGATTGAACACAGAGCCGAAGCTATGGCCACAGAATCGAAACCAAAGCCGTGGCGATAGTAAAGGACCAAACCAAGAACTGGACCCAGCGACAAGGCAAAACGCCCGAACCATGACGAGGCATAGTTAGCCTCAGTACGATGAAAGGACTCGCTGCAGTCAATCACCAACGTGCTCATCAGCACCATTTGGGCCAATGAAAACAGAGCACCAATGAGCAGGCGCAATACCAACAATAGCCTGAGTTCTATCCACTCGCTGTGGGCATCGTTGACATAGTATAACGATATGTGCAGCAGAGACAGCATGAAAACACAGAACAAACACACCACATTGCGGCGATAACGCTGCACTAAATAAGAGCAGAATATGCCGAGGGAAAACAGCCCTATGCTATACACTCCCATCACCACCGATACCTCCAGTATGGAGAATCGCTCTGATGACAAGAGCCACAACGGCATTGTAGGAATGAGCATAGTAACAGACATGTTCATAAGGAAGTTTGCCAACGACATGAGCCAGAACTCATGATGCCACAACCTCATGTGCACGGGAGTGTTCTGTGTGTTCATCTATCCTAACTGTGATGATTAATATGATTCCTGACTGTTTGGGAAGTCACAACGCTTCACATCCTCCACATAGCGACCAATAGCATCGGTCATCACACTGTTGAGGTTGGCATAGCGACGAAGGAAGCGGGGGCTGAAACCATTTGTCTTGCCCAACATATCATCAATCACAAGAATCTGTCCGTCTGTTCCACTGCCAGCACCTATTCCTATGGTAGGTATGGAGAGTTGGCTGCTCACATCGGCAGCAAGGGCAGCAGGCACTTTCTCAAGCACAATGGAGAAGCATCCCAACGACTCAAGGAAGAGCGCATCTTCAACAAGTTTCTTTGCCTCTGCTTCTTCCTTGGCCCTCACGGCATAAGTACCAAACTTATTGATGCTCTGCGGAGTGAGTCCAAGATGTCCCATCACAGGTATGCCAGCATCCAGTATTCGCTTCACAGCATCACCAATCTCCCTGCCTCCTTCGAGTTTGAGAGCATCACATCCGCTCTCTTTCATTATCGAGATAGCATTGCGCACTGCATCATGACTGCCTGCCTGATAACTTCCGAAAGGCATATCACAAACCACCAGCGCACGCTTCACAGCCCTGGCCACAGAACGGGCATGGTATATCATCTGCTCCACAGTGACAGGCAGTGTGGTGGCATTACCAGCCATCACATTGGATGCCGAGTCGCCCACAAGTATGCCGTCGATGCCTGCCTGGTCTACTATGCCAGCAGTGGTAAAATCATACGATGTCAACATTGAAATCTTTTCACCCTTTTGCTTCATTTCAATGAAACGGTGGGTGGTTACCTTGCGATTGTCACTTACTAAATATCCTGCCATAATAACTAAAAAATATTTATCTCTTACTTAGAGTAATCTTTCTCTAAAATCTATAAATCACTGATATTTAACTGGTTATAATCATCAATCACCATATCACACAGAGGTAATATTGACTGGCGGCTATTGGTGGTGGCCAAACCCACTACCTTCATGCCGGCAGCTCTACCAGAGCGTATACCATTAAAACTATCTTCAAACACTACACAGTCGGCAGCGTCAAGATCAAACCGCGCAGCAGCCTTGAGATAACAATCAGGCGAAGGTTTGCTCTCGGCAAAATCCTCGCTTGTCAAGATCGCGTCAAACAATTGGCTGAAGTCGGGCACTTTCTGATAAACACTCTCCATTTTGGCGCGGTTTGAACTAGTGACCACGGCTGTTTTGATGCCCATATCCTTGAGTTTAGAGACAAAGGTCAAGAAACCCTCGACATAGTCGAAAGACATGCCTTGCTCAAACTCATCAAGTCGTCGGGTTATCAGTTCCCTCTTACACTCAAGGGAACCACTGAAATATTTCTCATAAATCTGAGTGAGGGTCTGTCCCTTGATAGTATGCTCCAATCCCGGTGTTTCAGGATGAAACTCCCTGCACTGCTCACCCCAAAAAAGGGTGTACTGTGGTTCGGTGTCAAAGACCACCCCATCCAAGTCAAATAATGCTGCCTTCATATCATGCATTTTGAAAATCGGCTGCAAAATTACAAAAAATAAATCATTATTCAACATTGTTTCGTGTTTTTTTTGGTTTCCATACTCTCCCACTCCACAGCCAGACATGCCGCAAGCATACGAAAGTTGACTAATAATGTTAAAATACCACATTATTATTATGTTATTACAGATATTATTTGTAATTTTGCAGGCCAATAAACAATGTAAAATGGATAATAACAAATCATTCTCAATGATAGCGGAGGTGGATGCCGACTTCGCTGACGTGATAAACGAACAGGCTCCAGAACAATTACCTATTCTTGCCGTGAGAAACATGGTGCTCTTTCCTGGCATTGTCTCTCCTGTGCTCGTGGGACGTCCCAAGAGCAAACGACTCATTGCCGATGCCGAACGCAACTCAGCCCTAATCGGCATCTGCTGCCAAAGGAATCCGGAAACCGATGAACCTGATTATGGCGACCTATACCATATTGGTGTATATGCACGTATCATAAAAGTGCTGGAATTGCCAAACGGCGAATCGACAGTGATCATACAGGGACTGGGACGCATGAGACTGAAGTCTATAGATATCTCATACCCATACAATATTGGCACCACCATGGCGCTCAAAGATAATGTTATCGACCCGAAAGACAACAATATCCACGAAACCATCCAATATATAAAGCAAAACACACTGCGGCTGGTGGAACTGGATGAAAACATACCCAACGAGGCCATGATTGCCATCAAGGGACTCTCTGACGATAATATTCTCATCAACTATATCCTGACCAACCTGCCATTCAACACCAAGGCGAAACAGAAAATCCTGTCTATGAACTCTCTCGAGGATAAGGTGATAGAAACAGGACGAATCATCAACAACGAACTGTATCTGCAAAAAACCAAAGCCGAGATAAGGGTAAAGACCAAGGCAGACATTGACGAGCAGCAACGCACCTATTTCATTCAGCAGCAAATCAAAAACCTACAAAACGAGATAGGCCAAGGCGAGGGTTCGCCCGAGCGCAATGAACTGGTGGAAAAGGCATACAAACTCAACTGGAGCCAAGAGATGAGACAGACATTCGACCGCGAACTGTCTAAACTCGACATACTCAACCCACAGAGCCCCGACTATAACGTACAACTCACATACCTGCAGACACTCGTGTCGCTACCATGGGGCTTGTATACAAAAGACAACCTAAGCCTGACAAGAGCAAAAAAAGTGCTCGACCGCGACCACTACGGCATGGAGAAAGTGAAAGAGCGCATATTGGAATATATTGCCGTGCTTAGCCTAAGAGGCGACCTCAAATCACCTATCCTCTGCCTTTATGGTCCTCCAGGTGTGGGCAAGACCTCACTAGGCAAGAGCATAGCCCAAGCATTGAAGCGTAAATATGTGAGAGTATCGCTGGGAGGCGTGCACGACGAGGCTGAAATACGCGGACACAGACGCACCTATATCGGGGCCATGCCAGGTAGAATAATCAAAAGCCTGCAAAAAGCAGGATCGTCAAACCCTGTGTTCATTCTCGATGAGATAGACAAAGTGACACAAAACACAGTAAACGGCGACCCTTCATCGGCATTGCTCGAAGTGCTTGACCCTGAGCAAAACAACGCCTTCCATGACAATTATCTCGATGTGGACTACGACCTGTCGAAGGTGCTCTTCATCGCCACCGCCAACGACCTCAACACCATACCAAGACCTTTGCTTGATCGTATGGAGGTAATAGAAGTGAGCGGATATATTACTGAAGAGAAAATAGAGATTGCCAAAAGGCACCTCATAGTAAAAGAAAAAGAAAACAACGGACTGAAAGATGCCGACAAACTCACATTCTCTAAAGCTGCCATAGAAAAGATTATTGAACAGTATACGCGAGAGAGCGGAGTGAGACAACTCGAAAAGCAGATAAACAAAACACTGCGCAAGATTGCCTTTGCCAAGGCATCGAGCGACGAAATGCCATACTCCAAACTAACTCCAGAGGATATTGAAAAACTGCTCGGCAACCCACCTTTCTATCGCGACATATACCAGGGCAACAATTACGCCGGTGTGGTAACAGGATTGGCATGGACAAGCGTGGGCGGCGAGATTCTATTCATAGAAACAAGCTTGAGTAAGGGCAAGGGTGCCAAACTAACACTGACTGGCAACCTCGGCGATGTAATGAAAGAATCGGCTGTGCTGGCACTGGAATATATCAAGGCACACGCTTCTGAACTGAATATCGACTATAAGGTTTTCGACAATTACAACATCCATATACACGTGCCTGAGGGAGCCACACCCAAAGATGGTCCTTCGGCTGGCATCACCATTGCCACATCGCTGGCCTCTGCACTCACACAGCGCAAGGTGAGAAAGAATACCGCCATGACAGGAGAGATAACCTTGAGGGGCAAGGTGCTACCCGTGGGAGGCATCAAGGAAAAGATTCTGGCTGCCAAACGGGCAGGTATCACTGATATTATCCTATGCCAGGAAAACCGCAAGGATATTGAAGAGATACCATCCATATATATCAAAGGCGTCACATTCCATTATGTGGAGAATGTCAATGACGTGTGGGATTTTGCCCTGACAGAAGAAATAGTGGATAACCCAATGAAATTTGAAATTAGCGATGACGTTTCAACTGATTCACTCTGACAATGAGTCAGATGCGCGTGCCGGACTCATCACCACAGACCACGGCACCATACCCACCCCTATCTTCATGCCCGTGGGCACATGCGGCAGCGTTAAAGGCGTGCACTTCACAGAACTTGAAGAGCAGGTAAACGCAAAGATCATTCTCGGCAATACATATCACCTATATCTCAGACCGGGACTCGACATTCTGCAGAAGGTGGGAGGACTTCATAAGTTTAACGGATGGAACCATCCCATACTGACTGACTCGGGAGGCTTTCAGGTGTTCTCGCTCACGGGAATTAGAAAACTCAGAGAAGAGGGATGCGAGTTCAGATCGCATATAGACGGTTCAAAGCATTTCTTCACTCCAGAGAATGTAATGGACACTGAGCGCATTATTGGTGCAGACATCATGATGGCTTTTGACGAATGTCCTCCAGGCGACAGCAACTACGATTACGCTAAAAAAAGCTTAAAACTCACACAAAGATGGCTCGACAGATGCATCAAAAGGTTTAATGAAACCGAACCATTATATGGTCACCACCAGAGTCTCTTCCCCATAGTGCAGGGTTGCACATTCAAAGACCTTAGGCAGGATGCAGCCAAGCATGTGGCAGATAAAGGGGCTGAGGGCAACGCCATTGGCGGATTGGCTGTGGGCGAACCTACCGAGGTGATGTATGAGATGATTGAGGTGGTAAACGAGATATTACCCAAGGACAAACCACGCTATCTCATGGGTGTGGGTACACCGCAGAATATCTTAGAAGCCATAGAACGTGGGGTTGACATGTTTGACTGCGTCATGCCTACACGCAACGGACGAAATGCCATGCTCTTTACATATGAAGGTACGATGAACATGAAAAACAAGAAGTGGGAATATGATTTCTCACCCATCGACCCAACAGGATGCTTCACCGACCGCACCTATACAAAGGCTTATCTACACCACCTCTTCAAGGCTGGAGAATTACTGGCCATGCAAATAGCCAGTATACACAACCTGGCATTCTATCTGCGATTGGTGACCGATGCTAGACAGCACATCATCAACGGCGATTTCGTGCAGTGGAAACGAAGCATCATCGACAACCTCGGCAGAAGAATATAACAAATAAATACTCAACAAGTATACAACAACAGAAATCTCCGCAGGAATATATATATAATAAGGTGTAGCATGACAAAGGCAAAAGCAATAGAATATCTGTCTTATCTCAATCCATTGCACTATATAAAGCGCATGGACAGATATCTGATGGGAAAATTTCTGGGTACCTATGTGTATTCCATCATACTCATCATCTCTGTCAGCATAGTCTTCGACGTTAATGATAATCTCGACAAATTCACCACAAGACATGCACCACTCAGAGCCATAATATTTGACTATTATGCCAATTTCGTACCCTATTTCGCCAACCTCTTCAGTCCGCTGTTTGTATTCATAGCCGTGATTTTCTTTACATCTAAACTGGCTGGCAACTCAGAGGTGATAGCAATGCTCTCCACAGGCATGAGTTTCAAACGTCTCATGAGACCATATATGCTCTCTGCACTCATCATCTCAATACTAAACTTCTATCTCGGCGCCTTTGTAATACCAAAGGGTAATGTGATAAGGCACGATTTTGAGGCTTTATACAAAAACAAAAAGAAGAATACGTCGGCCAGCAACGTACAGTTGCAGGTGGGACCAGGTGTGATTGCATACATATCGCAATATGATAATATAACAAAAACGGGATATGGTTTCTCGCTCGACAAGTTCGAAAAGAAGAAACTCGTCAGCCACATGTCGGCAAATATCATACGCTATGATACTATCTCAGACAGCAGATACCACTGGAAAGCCATCAACTACAAGATACGCACACTGAAAGGCATGCGCGAACAGGTAGTAAGCGGCAGCGAGATTGACACGCTGATTATGATGGAACCCATGGACCTCGTGTTTAGCAAGGGACAGCAGGAAACATTCACTAGTCCAGAACTGCTCAGATATATATCCAAACAGAAAGACCGCGGTTCGAGCAATGTGGTGCAATATGAGGTAGAATACCACAAACGCATCGCTTCTTGCTTCGCTTCATTTATTCTCACCATCATCGGAGCAAGCCTCAGCGCACGAAAACGCAAGGGAGGCATGGGTATGTATCTCGGCATCGGACTGGCACTGAGTTTCTCATATATCCTCCTACAAACTATCTGTGCAACCTTCGCCATAAATGCTGGAATGCCTGCCATCATAGCGGCATGGATCCCTAACATTATCTATTTTTCAATAGCGTATTTTTGTTATAAAAAAGCACCTAACTAATGAAATTTGAAGATACATATCTAAACGACAATATCCTCGATGCTCTCTACGACATGAAATTTGAGGATTGCACACCTATACAGGAACAATGCATACCACATATCCTTGACTACCACGACCTCATGGGCATAGCACAAACGGGTACAGGAAAAACAGCGGCTTATCTGCTACCAATACTGAGCATGCTCGACGATGGAGGATTCCCCAAAGATGCCATCAACTGCGTGATCATGTCGCCAACACGCGAACTGGCACAGCAGATAGACCAGGCCATGCAGGGATTTGCATACTATCTTGACGATGTAAGTAGCGTGGCAGTATATGGAGGAAACGACGGAAATAGATATGACCAGGAAACACGTAGTCTCAGAATGGGAGCCGATGTGGTGATAGCAACACCAGGCAGACTTCTCAGTCACCTGCGCATGGGAAATGTGGATATGAGCAAGGTTAGTTTCTTCGTTCTCGACGAGGCAGACAGAATGCTTGACATGGGTTTCAGCGATGATATCATGCAGATAGCCTCGTATATGCCTAAAGATAGGCAAACAATAATGTTTTCAGCCACCATGCCAGACAAAATTCAGCAAATGGCAGCGCAACTGCTCAATAACCCCGTAATGGTAAAAATTGCAGTGAGCAAACCAGCAGAAAAGATCAAACAGTCGGCCTTTGTCTGCTACGATCAACAGAAACTGGCTATCATTAGACACCTATTCAAGACTGGCAACCTCAACAGGGTAATTATCTTCTCGGGAAAGAAAGACAAGGTGAAAGAGATTGGTCGTGAACTGAAACGAATCAACATCAAATGCGGCATGATGCACAGTGATCTTTCGCAGGCTGAAAGAGACGAGGAGATGTTTAAATTCAAATCTGGGCAGACTAACATTCTCGTGGCTACAGACATTGTGGCAAGAGGTATAGATATCGACGATATACAATTGGTAATCAATTATGATGTACCACACGATGTGGAGGATTATGTGCACCGTATTGGACGCACCGCAAGAGCAGACCGCGACGGTGCAGCCATTACATTCGTAAACGAGCGTGATATACCACTCTTCAACCAAATAGAAAAATTCCTTGGCAAAGTAATAGAAAAGCAACCATTGCCCGAAGGCATAGGAGAAGGACCTGAATATAAGTTGATAGAAAAAAGGCGCTCAAAAGGTGTCGGACGCAAAAAATCTAACCGACCTCATGCAAAAAGACATAATAACAGAGGCAGACATAAACCGAAGAAAGAATAGATTTTTACATATTTATACCAAAATCAATAGATATATTACAAAAAGATAGCATTCTTATTATTTTTTCTTCTTTTTGTTTGTTGGTTTCGATTTTTTGTTATAACTTTGCACACCGAAAAGAATGAGTAATTCATTATCACTTCAATCAACTGCGGCCAGATATGGTCCACATGATTATGATAAGTCAAATCAAACAACATTAAACAAATAAAAAAGAAAAGATTATGAATGCATTACAAGTAGTAGAGGATCTGAAAAGAAGGTTTCCAAACGAACCAGAGTACATCCAAGCAGTAAGTCAGGTGCTCCCCACCATCGAAGAGGAGTATAACAAACACCCAGAGTTTGAGAAGTACAATTTGGTGGAGCGCCTCTGCATTCCTGACAGGGTAATTCAATTCCGTGTGACATGGGTAGACGACCAGGGAAAAGTACAAACCAACATGGGTTACCGTATCCAGCACAACAACGTGATTGGTCCTTACAAGGGAGGTATCCGTTTCCACAAGTCTGTAAACCTCGGTATCCTCAAATTCTTGGCATTTGAGCAGACATTCAAGAATTCACTAACCACACTTCCAATGGGTGGTGCCAAGGGTGGTAGCGATTTCTCTCCACGCGGCAAGAGCGAGGGTGAAGTGATGCGTTTCTGCCAGGCTTTCATGAGTGAGTTATATCGTCATATAGGTCCTGACGAGGATGTACCTGCAGGCGACATCGGTGTTGGCGGCCGCGAGGTTGGATTCATGTTTGGCATGTATAAGAAGCTCACCCATGAGTGGAGCGGTGTGCTTACAGGCAAAGGTCGCGAATTTGGTGGTTCTCTCATCCGTCCTGAGGCCACTGGTTATGGCACCGTTTATTTCCTCCTTTCGATGCTTGAAACACGAAATATTACTCTTGAAGGCAAGAATGTGGTAATATCTGGTGCAGGCAACGTGGCACAGTATGCAGCAGAAAAATGTATCCAATTGGGTGCCAAGGTGCTCACACTATCAGACTCAGATGGCTACATCTACGATCCAGATGGTATCGATCGTGCAAAACTTGATTATGTGATGGAACTCAAGAATATTGAGCGCGGACGTATCAGCGAGTATGCAGAAGAATATCCAAATGCCGTATATCACGCAGGTGAGAAGCCATGGAAAGAGAAGTGCGATATTGCACTTCCTTGTGCCACACAGAACGAGATAAACGGCGAGGCCGCACAGGCTCTCGTAGACAATGGTGTGATTGCAGTGGCAGAAGGTGCTAATATGCCATCCACTCCAGAGGCTGTCAAGGTGTTCCAGGATGCCCAAATCCTCTATGCTCCTGGCAAGGCTTCCAATGCTGGTGGTGTAGCTGTGTCAGGTCTTGAAATGAGCCAAAACTCAGAGCGTCTGAGCTGGAGTTCAGAAGAGGTAGACAACAAATTGAAGTTTATCATGAAAGACATCCACGACAATTGTGTTAAGTACGGCACACAGGCAGATGGCTACATCAACTATGTCAAGGGTGCTAACGTTGCTGGTTTCATGAAGGTTGCCAAGGCTATGATGGCTCAGGGACTAGTATAAAAATCCAAAGCAAAAGATAATAAAAGAAAGAATCTAAAGATCAATATGATGTGAGGGTGTGTCAAAAGGAATTGGCACACCCTCTTATTTATCTTAATAATATAAGCTTTGTTATTAATGACTTCAGAACGAATATGAGAATCCAAGCGAACAGTATTCCTTAAACTGGAAATATCCAAGTTTTCGGTCTTTTTCTCTATTGTCATCAAATCTTGGATATAAAAATATGTTTGCGCTGATAAACTTGCTCACTGCAAGATTTATAGTATTTTCCCATTCCACCTCAGCCCTGTGGTAGGTTGTATAACCATAGAGACGAGTTCTCCATTTCACCTGCTGAGCCACCTGCCAGGTAATGTCTACTGTGAGTTGAGAACCAAAGTCCTCAAGGGTATTATGATTACCTATGATACCATACTTGCCAGTTAGGTTGTCACGATCCACATACCTAAAGTTGAACGACAAGAACGAAAGGTTGACATTTCCCTTCAACTTGTTGTTTTTGGTTTGCACGGCATAGTCCATACCAAGACCGAGGTTGAGGTTGAAGGGTGACATAAAATCAGAATAGACATTTTTATCATTGCTCTTAAGACCCTGCGTAAACTGCGTATAGGCGAGGAGTTGCAAGGTATAATACCATTTATCTCTGGCCTGTATACCGAGTTTTCCTGTGTATCTTATCAAGTCGTTGTTGGTTTTGAACTTATGCACGGTGTCGCCACGTGAAGTTTGGAAACCAAGTTTCAGTTCCAGTTTATTCTCGAATTTGAGCTTCCGCTTGTTATTGTAGTTGGCCTGAAGAACAATGCTCCCCACCATAGAATAGTTGCTCTCGCCGCCCTTATACCAATTTCCCGACACATAGTTTTGAAGAAACTGTAGATAGTTGTCGCCACTAAAAGTCCAAAAATTGGGTTTTCTTATCACCAAACCTTCTGGCATCACCTGTGGTTCATCTGGTATCTGCGTTGTTTTTTCCACGAGATTGACTTTTTGCTTCACAGGTTTGTCTAAATCTTGTCTAATAGTGCCGGTCCTACTCAACCTCTTGTCGCTGTTAACCACCAGGTCCGGTCTGTTTAGATAAATATTGAGCAGCGCCATGTCAATTTCTCTGTTTGTATTATCACAAACAGAATCGTTAATGTCTAGTTTCTGTCTAGCCACCGAGTGATAGAAGGTGAGAGGGGCAAAGAGCCTGTAAAGCCTTCCGTCGTCATTATTGGCATATAGGCCTGCCTCCAACTCGCCATTGAGTTTACTGTGCAACATTCTCAGCGAGTCGGCGAACTCGCTTACTATGGTCGTATCTTGAGTTATAGTCTTTTTATGATGCTTTTGCCCATGTGCAGTTATTGAGCATGCAGCCAGCAATACCATCGCTATCCAATTATATCCTTTCATGTCGATTTTTCAATTT
This sequence comes from Prevotella sp., assembly GCA_022782305.1. Taxonomy (GTDB): domain Bacteria; phylum Bacteroidota; class Bacteroidia; order Bacteroidales; family Bacteroidaceae; genus Prevotella. The sequence continues at coordinate 20,224 of JALFPC010000018.1, forward strand.
CGCTACAAAATTACACATAATAAACCAAAAAGGCAAACATTAATGAAAGTTTCTTTGTTGATTTGGATATAATTTTGTAATTTTGCACCTTGTATTGATATGTAGTATCGCCAACAGAAATATGCAAAATATAAATGCAATATATACACAACATCAAATAATTAAAAATCAATCATCGTGGCAGACACTAAGTACATCTTCGTCACTGGCGGTGTAGTATCATCGCTTGGAAAGGGAATCATTTCCTCATCAATCGGTAAGTTGCTCCAGTCGAGGGGCTATAATATTACCATTCAAAAGTTTGACCCGTATATCAATATCGATCCGGGCACCCTCAACCCTTATGAGCATGGGGAGTGTTACGTAACTGTAGACGGCATGGAGACAGATCTCGACCTGGGTCATTATGAGCGCTTCACCGGAATAAAGACAACACGCGCCAACTCACTCACAACAGGCCGCATATACAAGGCTGTGATAGACAAAGAGCGTCGGGGCGACTATCTGGGAAAGACTATACAGGTGGTGCCTCACATCACCGATGAGATAAAGCGCAACATACGCTATCTCGGCGACAAGCATCACTACGACTTTGTGATTACTGAGATTGGCGGCACCATTGGCGATATAGAAAGTGCACCCTTTCTGGAAGCCATACGTCAGATGAAATGGGAACTGGGGCGCAATGCCGTGTGCATACACCTCACCTATATACCTTACCTCAAGGCGGCAGGCGAACTCAAGACCAAGCCAACACAACATTCGGTAAAGGAATTGCAGAGCGTGGGCATCCAGCCAGACATTCTGGTGCTGCGCACGGAGAAGCATCTCAATGGCGACATACTGCGCAAGGTGGCTTCATTCTGCAATGTAGACATAGACTGCGTGGTGCAGAGCGAAGACCTACCTTCCATCTATGAGGTGCCAGTGAACATGCAAAACCAAGGGCTCGACACGGCCATACTTCGCAAGCTCAACTGCGAGGTAGGCCCCACTCCGAGTCTCGGTCCATGGAAGAAATTCCTTGAGAAGAAAAACAACGCCACCGCAGAGGTGGTAATCGGACTAGTGGGCAAGTATGACCTGCAGGATGCCTACAAGAGCATACGCGAAGGCTTATCGCAGGCTGGCACGTATAACGACCACAAGACCGTACTGCAGTTTGTCAATTCCGAGTCGCTCACCGAAGAAAACATCGGAGATGCTCTCGCAGGCCTAGATGGTGTGGTTATCTGCCCTGGCTTCGGCCAGCGCGGCATAGAGGGTAAGATAGTGGCAGCACACTATACCCGCACTCATAACATACCCACCTTCGGCATATGCCTCGGCATGCAGATGATGGTGATAGAATTTGCGCGCAACGTGCTGGGATACAAGGATGCCAATAGCCGTGAGATGGATGCAAAGACTCCCCACAACGTGATAGACATCATGGAGGAGCAGAAAACAATCACCGACATGGGCGGTACCATGCGTTTGGGCGCCTATGAATGCACACTCAAGCAGGGGTCAAGGGTCTTTGACATATACAAATCGGAACACATACAGGAGCGTCACCGCCACCGCTATGAGTTCAACAACGACTATCAGACGGAATATGAGCGTGCTGGCATGCAATGCGTGGGACGCAATCCCGAGAGCAATCTCGTGGAGATAGTAGAGATTCCAGGACTCAAATGGTATGTGGGCACACAGTTCCACCCCGAATACCAGAGTACGGTGCTCTCCCCTCACCCACTATTCGTGGACTTTGTGAGGGCTTCAATAGAAAACAGAAAGAATAATCAGTAACTTCAAATAATCACATAACAAAAAAAAGGAAAAAAGCAACAGACATGGACAAAAACCACATTGTAGGCTTTGCCTTAATGGCAGCAGTGCTCGTGGGTTGGATGTGGTGGTCGCAACCAACCGAGGAGCAAGTGGCAGAGATGAGACGCCAAGACTCTATCGCCCAAGTAAAAAGAGATGCCCACGAGGCTTTTAAGACCAAGGCAGCCAAGACGCCAGTAACCGCAATGCCTTCTGACACCACTGCACTCTTCTATCAGGCACTTACCGGAAAGAACCAACAGGTGGTGATCAAAAACGGTAAACTAGAGGTGACCATAGACACCAAAGGCGCCAAAATCAGAAAGGCACGCATACTCAATTATCAGGACAAGGATGGCAACAAGGACGTGACATATTTCAATGGTGACGACCAGAACCTAAATTTCCTGCTTTCTGGCAAGACTACCAATATCATCACCTCAGACCTCTATTTCACTCCATCTGAGATGTCTGACACTGCTGTCACACTCACTGCACAGGCTTCAAACGGGGGTGACCTCACCATTCGCTACTCTATCAACAGTCATTATCTGATGCATATATCAATGGCCGCCAAGGGGTTGAGTGGAATATTTGCACCAAACTATAAGTCTGTAGATGTGGAATGGAGAGCCAAATGCAAACAACAGGAGAAGGGGTTCAACTTTGAAAACCGCTATGCTACGCTAACCTACAAAGAGAAAGACGGCGGTACCGACTATCTGAGCGAAACATCTGAAGAGGTGGACGAAGAAATTGAGAGTGCTCTTGACTGGGTGGCTTTCAAAGACCAGTTCTTTAGTGCTGTTCTCATCTCTAAGGGAGACATAGCAGCGAAGTCGAAGATGACCAGCCGTCCACTGAAGAAAGGTGGAGGCTATCTCAAGGACTTCGAAGCCAAGTTCAGCACCAATTTCGATCCCACAGGTGCCACACCAACAGAATTTGAACTATATATCGGTCCAAACGATTTTCAACAACTCAAGGATGTAGAGGCGCAAAGCCAATTCGGCAAGGAACTGGAGATACAGAAACTCGTATATCTCGGTTGGCCTATTGTTCGCCTCATCAATAGATGGTTTACAATCTATGTGTTTGACTGGCTAACATCCTTCGGAATCAACATGGGCATTGTGCTCATTATCATCACATTGTTGCTAAAACTCATAACATACCCATTGGTTAAGAAGAGTTACATGAGTTCGGCCAAGATGCGTGTGCTGAAACCGAAACTCGAAGAAGCCACCAAGAAGTATAACAAGCCCGAAGATCAAATGATGAAGCAGCAGGCCATGATGCAACTCTATGCCCAGTATGGCGTGAGCCCCCTGTCGGGATGTCTGCCCATGCTTATCCAACTGCCCATCTGGATTGCCATGTTCAACTTCGTGCCAAATGCCATCCAATTGCGCGGTCAGGGTTTCTTGTGGATTGACGATCTCTCAACCTACGACCCGATTGTAGAGTGGCAGACCAATATATGGGGTATCGGCGACCACCTAAGCCTCACGTGTATACTCTTCTGCGTGGCTAATATCCTCTATTCAATAATGAGCATGCGCCAGCAGCGTGACCAGATGGTGGGTCAGCAGGCCGAACAAATGAAGATGATGCAGTGGATGATGTATCTCATGCCACTCATGTTCTTCTTTATGTTCAACGACTATTCTGCTGGTCTAAACTTCTATTATTTCATCTCGCTGTTCTTCAGCGCCGCCATCATGTGGCTGTTGCGCAAGACCACCAACGATGCCAAACTTCTGGCTATCCTGGAGGCAAAGTATGAGGAGAACAAGAACAATCCCAAGAAGACCAGCGGTCTGGCCGCCCGTCTTGAAGCCATGCAGAAGCAGGCAGAAGAATTGCGCCGCCAGCGAGAAAGCCAATTAAAGAAATAATGAAATGAGAATTATATAATGACCCACAGCAGGCTCCCGCAGTGCTCTCACATGCACTGTCGGGAGTGCTCTGTTTTCTTGATACATTATTTATATATGAATAGATTATCATCCCTGCTACTCGCTGCATTGCTCGGCATTACAACGGTGGCTACACCACAAAACGACGTGAAAATCGAAAAGAATAAACCAATACTCACATCTGACCTCATGACGCCAGAGGCTCTATGGGCCATGGGACGCATAGCATCTGCACAGGCTTCTCCCGACGGCAAGACCATAGTATATCAGGTTGGATACTATAGCGTGAAGGCCAACAAAGGTCATCAGGTGATAGCCATCGTAGATGCCGATGGCGGAAATGCCAAACAACTCACACAGGCCTCTGCAAACGAAACAGACCCTGTATGGATAGCGGGTGGCAAACGCATAGCCTATCTGACCAAGCAGCAAATATGGACCATGAATGCCGATGGCACCGACCGCCGACAGATCACCAACGACAAGACAGGAATAGATGCCTTCCTCTTCTCTCCTGATGGCACCAAGGTGATACTCATCAAGTCACAACCCTTCCATGATATCATCAAGGCCAACCCCAAAGACCTGCCCAAAGCCACTGGTAGACGTGTCACCGACCTTATGTATCGCCATTGGGACCATTATGTAGAGTCTATCCAACACCCTTGGCTGGCAGAGGTGAACGCAAATGGTGTGACAGAAGGTATAGACCTGCTGGCCGGCGAACCCTATGAATGCCCTATGGAACCCTTTGGAGGCATCGAGCAACTGGCATGGAGCCCCGACTCAAAGTATATTGCATACACATGCCGCAAGAAGAAGGGTATAGACTATTCCATATCCACAGATTCTGATATCTATCTATATGATACAGAAGCCAAAACCACTGTTAATCTCTGCAAACCCGCAAACTATCAAGCACCTGCCTGCAACCCTTCGCATACACTCAAGGACCAGACCGTGAATGCTGAAGCCAACCTCAAAAACAATCCTGGCTACGACACCAACCCACAGTTCTCGCCCGATGGCAAATATATAGCATGGCAGAGTATGGCCCGCGATGGCTATGAGGCAGACATCAACCGCCTCTGCGTGTATGACCTTTCACAAGGCACCAAGACTTATGTGACCGAATCATTCGATTCAAACGTGGATGCTTTCTGCTGGCAGGGCGACTCACATTCACTTGCTTTCATAGGTGTTTGGCACGGATGTGTAAACATGTATACAACCGACCTCAATGGCACAGTGACACAGATTACCGATGACTGGGCCGACTTCGTATCGGTGGCTCCTGCCAACAATGGCAACAAGTTGCTGGCCATGAGACAGAGTATGATCGCCCCCACAGACATCTTTATTGTAACACCGGGAAAGAATATCAAGAAGACAAAGGTTACACAGATAACAAACGAAAACAAGCATATCTTAGACCAGTTGGCCCTCGGCAAAATCACACAGAGATGGGTGAAGACCAAAGATGGCCATGACATGCTTGTATGGGTAATCCTGCCTCCTCATTTCGACGAAACAAAGCGCTATCCAACCCTGCTCTTCTGCGAGGGTGGACCACAGAGTCCCGTAAGCCAGTTCTGGAGTTATCGTTGGAACATGCAAATCATGGCTGCTAACGGCTATGTGGTAGTGGCTCCTAACCGTCGCGGTCTGCCAGGCTTTGGCCATGAGTGGAACGAGATGATAAGCAGCCATTGGACTGGCATGTGTATGAATGATTATCTGAGTGCCATAGATGATGCAGCCGCCAATTTGCCTTTTGTAGACCGTGAGCGTATGGGGGCTGTAGGTGCAAGCTTCGGCGGATTCAGCGTCTATTATCTCGCAGGCCACCATAACAATAGGTTCAAGTGCTTCATCTCGCACGACGGAGCCTTCAATCTCGAGTCAATGTACACAGACACTGAAGAAAACTGGTTTAGCAACTGGGAGTATGACGATGCCTACTGGAATAAGGATGCCACCCCAGAGGCAAAGGCCACATATGAGCAGTCGCCTCATCGCTTTGTAGACAAATGGGATACACCTATACTCTGCATTCACGGCGAACTCGACTATCGCATCAATGCAAACCAAGGCATGGGAGCATTCAATGCAGCACGCATGAGAGGTATACCAGCAGAATTACTCATCTTCCCCGATGAAAATCATTGGGTGCTCAAGCCCCAAAACGGCGTGCTCTGGCAGCGCACATTCTTCGACTGGCTCGACAGATGGCTAAAGTAATAACCCACTATCAGAAACCAAAACAAAATTATATCAATGGAATCAAAAGTAACTCAAACACTGAGAGACTCGGCAGCCATGAGATGGACGGTGCTGCTGTTTCTCGCCGGAGCCATGTTCTGCTCCTACATCTTTATGGACATCCTCTCGCCTATCAAAGACCTCATGCAATCTACACGCGGATGGGATTCCACAGCCTTCGGCACTATGCAAGGTTCCGAAACATTCCTCAACGTATTCGTGTTTTTCCTCATCTTTGCCGGCATCATACTCGACAAGATGGGAGTGCGCTTCACAGCACTGCTTTCGGGAGTTGTGATGGTGATAGGCGCTGTAATCAACTGGTATGCAGTGACCGAATCATTCATGGGTAGCGGTCTGGAGAGATGGTTTACAGACAATCTCAATTACATACCCGTTTTCGATGAGTTGGGCATCTCTCCTTTCTATCTCGGCATGCCCGCCTCTGCCAAGTTTGCCGCTGTGGGATTCATGATCTTCGGTTGTGGTGTAGAGATGGCAGGCATCACCGTTTCGCGAGGTATAGTAAAATGGTTTAAGGGTCGTGAGATGGCTTTGGCAATGGGTTCAGAGATGGCATTGGCACGCCTAGGTGTGGCCACCTGCATGATCTTCTCTCCCGTATTTGCTAAGATGGGCGGCGTAATAGACGTATCACGTTCGGTAGCATTCGGAGTGGTACTCCTACTCATAGCCCTCATAATGTTTATAGTCTATTTCTTCATGGACCGCAAACTGGACTCACAGACAGGCGAAGCAGAAGAGAAAGACGATCCATTCAAGATCAGCGACCTCGGCCAGATTCTCACTAGCGGTGGTTTCTGGGTAGTGGCCCTGCTCTGCGTGCTCTATTATTCAGCCATCTTCCCATTCCAGAAATATGCAGTAAATATGCTTCAGTGCAACCTCACCTTCTCTGAGGTAGACCCCAACTCTTTCTGGGGCGGCACCACAGTAACTGTTATCCAGTATGCCATCATGCTTGTGGTGGCAGCAGCCGCATTCTCAAGCAATTTCTCAAAAAACAAAAATGCAAAATATTCTCTGCTCGGTCTTGCTGCCGTATCCTTGGTCACATTCTGCTATATGGGTTACATGCGCCAGAGCGCTGAAACGGTGTTTGCCGTGTTCCCATTACTGGCTGTAGGCATCACCCCAATACTCGGAAACTATGTAGACCATAAGGGCAAGGCTGCCTCTATGCTCGTGCTGGGCTCGGTATTGCTCATCGCATGCCATCTCACCTTCGCCTTCATATTGCCAGGATTCAAGGGCAACGCAGTGGGTGGCATCATCGTGGCATACCTCACCATCCTTGTGCTTGGTGCCAGTTTCTCGCTCGTGCCTGCATCACTCTGGCCCAGTGTACCAAAACTTGTTGACGCAAAAATCATCGGTAGTGCCTATGCCCTCATCTTCTGGATTCAGAATATCGGTCTTTGGCTATTCCCGCTGCTTATCGGCAAAGTGCTTGACAAGACAAATCCACAACTCGTGGCTGACCTCGAAAACGGACTCATCACTCCCGAGCAGGCTGCAGTGTCTTATGACTATACAGCTCCTCTGGTTATGCTTGCAGGTCTCGGTGTAGCCGCCCTCATCCTCGGCTTTGTGTTGAAAGTAGTAGACAAGAAAAAAGGCTATGGACTGGAGGAACCCAATATCAAGGAACCTGCAACAGAAAAGGCTACAACAGAGTAACAACAAATAATCTTTGGGTTGTATTGCAGATGCCAAATCATGATATCTGCAATGCAACCTTTTTTGTTTATCAATATCAATTATCTAAAACAAACAGCTATGAAACTATTCAAACTATTCACTACAGCAATGATGACTATGGTAGCCTTTTCGGCTTTTGCCAAAACCTACGGTTACCTCTATTGCCACATGAGCGGCAGGGGCGAATGGACTGCCTTTGCACTGAGTCGCGACGGTGAAAACTGGCACGACCTCAACGACGGCAACGAAGTATACGACACAGAGAAACTATCTGCTATTGAGGGTGGAGCCCGCGACGCCTATATAGCCCGCGATGCCTCTGGCAAGGGGTTTGTGATGGTGACAACCGATATGAAAGTGGCCAAGAGCAAGCAATGGTATAACTATGGCATCAATCTTCTGCGCAGTGATGACCTCATACATTGGGAAGCAGTCACCTTTGATTTTCGCAAGGGACCCTCCATCTTCTGCGACCCACAATCGTCTGATGTGTATAAGGACTATAGTGCTATACATCGTGTATGGGCACCTCAGGTGATATGGGATGCTGACTATGTGTGGGATAATGGTGAGCGCGGAGGATATTTCATCTATTACTCACTTCTCAATGCCAAGGAGGATGGTTACGACCGCATGTTCTATTCTTATGCTGACCGTTCGTTTACCCGCCTCACCAAGCCACGCCTACTCTTCGATTGGGGGTACGCCACCATAGACGCAGACATCAACTATTTGCCCACCGATGGTCTCTTCCACATGATGATCAAAAAAGAAGGAGGCACACGTGGTATCTTCACCACCAAGTCGGCAAAGCTCACTGGTCCATGGCCAGAGCCAGACGAGAAGGATTACGTAAAATTTGAAGGAAATCGCAAGTGTGAAGGTGCATCGGCATTCCAACTTGAGGGCGACAGCACATGGCGCATAGCATACGTGGAATATTCATCCCGTCCTGCCAAATACCGCATCTGCAAGGCCGACAAATACATGTCCAACTTCCACTCACCTACCGACATTAAGGGTGTGGCCAATCCGCAACACGGTTCATTCCTCAAACTGACCAAAAAGGAATATAAGCGACTAGAGAAATACTGGAGCAAGAAAAAGAAATAATATTTCCGGTTTTTGTAAGGTTATTCATTATATTATTTGAGCTTTTGCACTCTTTGTATTTGATTTTTTTGCGCACAATTATCCGGATTTATCAAAAAACTAATGAGACGAGTGTATCATCGTTGTTGTTAAATTGCATTAACAGCGGTTTTGAAACCAGATAATATACCGTGCAAAAAAAGATAATCTACGGAGCAAAAACGGATAATCTGCAGGAGACAAACCCCTAATTATCAGACATTGACAAAATGAAAGAGGGCGTGTAGGCACAATTGCCACACACCCTCTTTTGTTACCAATTGCTATAGTTTAGAATGGCAGATCGTCAGCACTGCCTTCTGCTGCGGCCTCTCCAGCTGGAGGGAAGGGAGTGGCTGTGGATTGTGCAGATCCTGGCATTGGAGCAGCGTCTGGTGTTGGAACTGCGCCAGGCACTGGAGATATCTGTGGGTTATGGTTTACTGCCCATGCCCTTACATCATTAAACCAGCGACCGTTATACTCGTGTGCATCAATATCGAAAGAAACTGTGAGCACCTCACCGGCCTGTATATTGAACTGAGCGATTTTTTCTTCGCCAAAAACTCTGAACACACATTTCTTTGGGTATTGCTCCTGTGTCTCAATAACATAATCCTGCGACTTCCAGGCATTGCCCGTGCGGGCTGACACACCACCCTGTGGCTGCATCACCGCAATGATTTTTCCTGTAATTTCCATTTAATTATTCTCTTTATTAATATTTAAAGTCCAATAAATTCAAATTCTGACTGCGAAGTTACAAAAATTGTTTCAAATAATATAATTTTCTATAGTTTTTTTTGCCATATCAATAGAATTTTGTATTTTTGTAATTGGTTAGCGTATGCGCCAATACATAGATACTAACAATAATAATAATACGACAATGAGATTTACCATTTCAAGCACCACACTGAGCAACAAACTCAATGCCCTTGCCAAGGTTATAAACGTAAAATCGCCAACACCCATCTTGGCCGATATCCTTTTTGATATACACGACAACACACTGTTTCTTACTGCTTCTGACAGCGAAAACACCATGGTTACCAGTCTGCCCGTGGGAGAGAGCGACGGTTCAATGACCTTTGCCATTAATTGCAAAAACATACTCGATGCAGTGAAGAGTTTCTCTGAACAGCCCATAACCTTCGAACTGGATACCAACTCCAACATTGTGAATATAATGTATCTCAACGGACATTTCTCCATGCCTACCGACGATGCAAACACATATCCAGAAACAGACAAAATAAATGAGGGATATACAGAACTGACCATTTCCAGCAACCTGCTAGCAGAGAATATCAACCGCTCTCTATTCGCTACAGCGCAGGATGAACTAAGACCACAGATGAACGGCATATATTTCGACCTCACGCCCGAGTGCCTCGCTGTGGTGGCCAGCGATGGACACAAACTCGTAAGAAACAAACTCTTCTCAGTATTGTGCAACGAACAGAGAGCATTCATCCTTCCAAAAAAACCTGCCACATTGCTCAAAAACATGCTCGACAAGGACGGCGGCGACGTGGTTATAAGGTTCAACGAGAGAAATGCATCCATTTGCTTTGCAGAAAATGAAGTATACTGCCGACTCATCGAGGGACGCTATCCCAACTACAACTCTGTTATACCTACAAACAACAATAATGAGATTACCATCGACCGCGAATCGTTGCTCAACGCAATCAAGCGCGTGCAACCATTTGCCAATGATTCCAGCAACCTCATCAAATTTAATGTTGATGCCACAACCCTGACACTCGATGCTGCCGATTTTGATTTCTCAAAGACTGCAACCGAAAAGGTAGCATGCCAGTATAACGGACAACCTATGAACATCGGTTTCAAGGGAGTAGCATTCATAGAGATACTTAGTAATTTCGATTGCGATGAGATTATTATCAAACTTGCAGACCCAAGCAGAGCCGGACTTGTGGTGCCTGCACAACAGCCTGAAAATCAGGATGTGCAGATGCTCGTGATGCCTATGCTCATCAACGACTAATCAACGCCGCACACATTATTACCGGAACATATTGAACAAAAAAGACAAAATGAAACTTAACTTAAAGAAACCTCTTGTCATCTTTGACCTCGAGACTACCGGTCTCGATCTTGTAAGAGACAGAATCATACAGATATCTTATATTAAAGTAGGTATTGATGGCAGTGAGAAAAGGGGCGACCATATCATCAATCCGGGAATCATGATACCCAAAGAGGTGGAAGAACTCACAGGTATCACCAATGAAGTTGTGAAGGACAAACCAAACTTCAAAATGCTGGCACAGTCGCTATGCAACGAGTTTGAGGGTTGCGACTTTGCTGGATTCAATTCAAACCGCTTTGATATTCCCATGCTCGCAGAAGAATTCCTTAGGGTTGGCATCAACTTCGATTTCTCAAAGTGCAGGATGATAGACGCTCAGGTAATCTTCCATAAGATGGAGAAGCGAAATCTGGCCGCTGCCTACAAGTTCTATTGCGGCAGAAAGATGGAAGAGGACTTTGAGGCTCACCGTGCCGATCAGGACACCGAGGCCACCTATAGGGTGCTGCAGGGACAGTTAGACATGTATAACCCTGAAACTCAGGAGGAAGAAGAACGCAGAATACCCAACGATATGGATGCGCTCAATGAATTCTCAAAGATGAACAACAATGTTGACTTTGCAGGTAGGATTGTGTGGAGCGAAGCCAAGGGACCTAACGGGCAACCACTCAAGGATGCCGACGGCAATAGTGTGATGATAGAGGTGTTTAACTTCGGCAAATACAAAGACCAGCCCGTGGCCACTGTGTTACGTATCGACCCAGGATATTATAGTTGGATTATGGGCAGCGATTTCACATACAACACCAAGCAGGTGCTTACACGTATCAGACTCAGAGAGGCTGCCAACATGAAATAAGCCATCAGGGTGCAATAATGCCATTCTGCAAAATGACCGAAAGAACCAATCCGTAGTGAACAACCAAAGTCAGCAATTATGAAAGAAGGACTAAAAGGCAAAAAAATTGTATTAGGCATAACAGGTTCAATAGCAGCCTACAAGGCTTGTATGATTATAAGGGGTCTGGTAAAGAAGGGGGCAGAGGTACAGGTGGTTATCACACCTGCTGGCAAGGAGTTTATCACTCCAATCACCCTTTCTACCCTAACTCAGAAACCTGTGGTGAGCGAGTTCTTCTCGCAACGAGATGGCACATGGAACAGCCATGTGAAACTCGGACTATGGGCAGACGCTATGCTCATAGCGCCATGCACTGCATCCACTCTCGGCAAGATGGCACATGGCATTGCCGACAATATGCTCATCACCACATACCTCTCTATGAAAGCACCTGTGGTGATAGCACCTGCTATGGATCTTGATATGTACAAGCACCCGTCTACACAAGCTAACATAAAGACACTCAAGGAATATGGTAATTTCTTTATAGAGCCTCAGAGCGGATTTCTGGCCAGCGGACTAGAAGGGAAAGGGCGCATGGAAGAGCCCGAAACCATTGTTGAATATATGGAACGGTTCTTTATTGACAGCCAGCCACTCAAGGGCAAAAAGGTAATGATTACCGCTGGTCCAACATATGAAAAAATTGACCCAGTGAGATTTATCGGCAACTATAGTAGTGGAAAGATGGGCTTTGCCCTGGCCGAAGAATGTGCCATGAGAGGATCTGACGTGACCCTCATAGCTGGTCCAGTAAGTCAGAAGCTGCCTTCTGCACTGCCCTTCGGATCCATTACAAGAATAGACGTTGAGAGTTGCGAGGAGATGTACAATGCAGCTCTGAAGGCCTTTGATAATGTTGATGCAGCTATACTATGCGCCGCTGTGGCAGACTTTAGACCATCATTGACTGCTGAGACCAAGATAAAACGTAAAGGCGCCAATCTCTCACTCACCCTTCTGCCCACACACGACATAGCGGCAGCTCTCGGCAAGAAAAAGAAAGAACATCAGGTGATGGTGGGCTTTGCACTGGAGACCGACCATGAAGAAGAGAATGCCATGGGCAAACTCAACAAGAAGAACCTTGACTGCATAGTGATGAACTCGCTGCGCAATGAGGGCACTTGCTTCAAGGCAGACGATAACCAGGTGACCATAATCACTGACAAGGGCATGACTCCATATCCGAAGAAAACAAAATCTCAGGTGGCCGAAGATATCATAGATGTGATGACAAGCATCATCAATGACAAACAACAATAATCGGACAAACAACCATGCATAACAGACTATCAAATACATACACGACTTGGGCAAGGGCAGCAATGGTGCTGCTTATCTTCTTGTGTCCAGAATATTTCAAGGCTCAGGAACTGGATGCAAAGATAGTGATAAACAGCAGCAAGGTGGGAGTGACAGACAAATCGGTATTTGAAAATCTGCAACAGACACTGGAGCAGTTTGTAAACGAACGACAGTGGACAGAACTACAATTCCAGAAAAACGAACGCATACAATGTAACTTCAATATCACCATCAACAAATATGACAAAACATCCAACATATTTGAATGCACAGCCATGATACAGGCCAACAGACCTGTTTATAATTCGCAATATAATTCGGTGATATACAACAACAAGGATGGTGACTTCAATTTCTATTTCGCACAGTTTGACCAACTTAACTTCTATGATGAGAACATAGACAACCAACTGACTGCACTCATGGCATATTATGCCTATCTCATCATCGGATTAGATCTAGACACATTTGCTCCCATGGGCGGCACCGACATACTGCAGAGATGCATGTATTTGGTAAATAATGCTCAAAACCTTGAGTTCACGGGCTGGAAAGCCTTTGACAACAGTCGCAACCGCTTTGCTATCATCAATGACTATCTCGATGAGGGCATGAAACCATTCAGACAACTGCAGTATGACTATTACCGCAACGGACTCGACGAGATGGAACAAAACGTGGAGCGCGGACGCACCAATATATCAACAGCACTCGAGACTGGTCTCAAGGCTGCTCACGAAAACAGGCCCCTAAGCATGTTGCCGCAGATATGGACAGACTATAAACGCGACGAGATAGCAAATATATACAAAGGCAAAGGCACACAAAAAGAGAAAGAAACAATCTATGAAATGCTCATGTCGATAAATGCGGCTCAAAGCAATTCGTGGAATAAAATAAAGGAATAAAGAACAGATGCTCACACAGTTATATATATCCAATTTCGCACTCATAGATAAACTAGATATCCAACTCTATCCCGGTTTTTCGGTAATCACGGGTGAGACCGGCGCAGGAAAGAGCATCATACTGGGTGCCATAGCTCTGCTCCTAGGGCAGAGGGCTGATACTAAGGTTATCAAACCAGGAGAGAAGAAATGTGTGATTGAGGCACATTTCAACCTCTCACAATATGACTTCAAAGTTTACTTTGAAGATAACGATATTGACTATGATGACGAATGTATCATTAGGCGTGAACTGACAGCCAATGGCAAGAGCAGGGCTTTTGTCAACGACCAACCCGTGGCTCTCACCATGCTTAAGGAACTAGGAGAGCAACTCGTCGATGTGCATAGCCAACACCAAAACCTATTGCTCAACAAACATGATTTCCAGCTTAATGTGATTGACATCATAGCCAACAATAAAGATTTAATTCAACAATATACTCTGCTTTTCAACGAATGGAAACAGAAAGTATCGGTGTATGACAACCTCCGAAACCAAATAGAAAAAAATCTGCAGAACGCTGACTTCCTGAGGTATCAGTGGGAAGAATTGAATAATGCCCAACTCAACGATGCAGATGAGCAGGAAACTCTCGAGATGGAGGAAAATACACTCAGTCACAGCGAAGAAATAAAGAATGCACTGTATGAAACCACACACCTTCTCGATTCAACAAACTCTGATGGAGCCATAGACAAGGTTAGGAACGCATATGCTTCAATGAATGCCATCACAGACATGATGGCTGGTGTCGACAGCATTGCCGAGCGCCTTCAGTCATGCTATATAGAACTGAAGGATATAAGCGAAGAGACGGGACGGATGATGGATAAGACAGATTTTGACCCCAACAGATTGCAGTTTATCCAAGACCGCCTAAGCACCATCTATTCGCTGCAAAAGAAATATGCTGCCACTGATATCGCTTCGCTCATAGACAAAAGGGAGATGCTGGCTGCAGCCATCAACAATATTGACAATAGCGACGAAGCCCTAGCAAATGCTCAAAAGGAAATGGACAAAGCGAAAGATAAAGCCATTGCCAAAGCAAAGCAACTGAGCTCATGCCGGCAGAAAGCGGCAGAAAAAGTACAGAAAAATATGGTGAGCAGACTCGCAATGCTTGGCATGCCAAACGTGAGATTTGAAATCTCAATAGACCACACAGAGATGAGCATTGCTGGCATAGACAAAGTAGCATTCCTCTTCAGTGCCAACAAGAGCATGCCACTCCAACCCATCTCACAGGTGGCTTCAGGTGGCGAAATAGCACGTGTGATGCTCTCGCTCAAAGCCATGATAAGCGGTGCAGTAAAACTACCTACCATCGTCTTCGACGAGATAGACACAGGAGTAAGCGGCAAGATGGCAGAGTGTATGGCCTTGACCATGAAAGAGATGGGCGACAGCAACAGACAGGTAATAAGCATCACACACCTGCCACAGATAGCAGCTATGGGGTCACACCATTATAAGGTGACCAAGACAGACAATAGCGATACCACCACTACATCAATGACTGAACTGGATGAGGGGCAGAGAGTGAGAGAGATAGCACAGATGCTGAGCGGCAGTGACATAACAGAAGCAGCCATGTGCAACGCCCGCGAACTGCTCAACAAATGAACTATTGTCTTTAGATATTTGATAGATAAATACATTACTATCGATAGATACATTATTATCGATAAATAGATATTGTTTTGAGTGAATACACATAATTATATATGTAAGACAGAAATGAGAAACAAGTTTTTTTATATGCTTGGCATGGCAATGATGATGCCTGCCTTGTTGATGGGACAACCCAAATGGTACAAGAAGGCAGCAAAGGCCGTGTTTACTCTCAAGACCTTCGATAGCAAAGGGCAGATGATTGCCAGTTGCAATGGTTTCTATATAGATGCCGATGGTAAGGCTCTGGCCGCTTATGCTCCATTCAAGGGGGCATACAAGGCAATAATCATAGATGCCTCAGGAAAGCAAAATAATGTTAGCCTCATTCTTGGTGCCAACGAGATGTATGACGTGGTGAAATTCAAGGTGGACACCAAGAAGGCACAACCACTCACCATGGCTCCTGCCGATGCCGACGATGATAGCAAGGTATGGTTAATTGGATATCCTGCAGGGAATACCAAGACATGCATAGAAGGCACTGTTAATAAGTCGGAAACAGTGGCAGGCGAATATAAATATTATACCATATCAATGGAAAACAGAGAGGGCTTCGACTGCTGTCCCATTGCCGACAGTGATGGGAGACTAATTGGTATAATGCAGCCAGGTGGTACAGGAGGCAAGGTATATGCTTTGTCTGCCAGATATGCTGAATCGCTGATTATCAAGGGATTGAGTGTAAACGATCCAGCACTAAAGGCCATAGATATTAAGAAAGACCTGCCCGACGATCCACAACAGGCCATACTGACTCTCTTCATATCATCGTCATCGTCCGACACGTTGGCACACGCAGGAATAGTGGATGATTTCATAGCCAAGTTCCCCACCTTGCCAGATGGTTATGTCAGCAGAGCACACCTCGAGGTGACTAAGAATAGATTTGCAGACGCCGATGCCGACATGGCCAAGGCCATAGAAGTGGCAGAAAAGAAAGAAGACATCCATTACAACTATGCAAGGATGATATACAACCATCTGCTCACATCTGCTCATCCCTATGAGGCATGGACCTACGACAAAGCCATAGGCGAAGCCGACGCTGCCTATGCAGCCAATCCGATGATGGCATACCGTCAACTTAAAGCGCAGATACTCTATTCAAATGTTAAATATCAGGAGGCATTTGACACCTATCAGACTATCATCAATTCACGCGAAGCTAATGCAGATATTTGGTTTGAGGCATCTCAATGCAAGAGCGCACTCAACGATACCACAGCTCAGATGGCACTTCTCGATAGCTGCATAGCCACATTCTCAAAGCCATATCTCAAGACTGCAGCCCCCTATATACTAGCCAGGGCAAATGCACAGATCATTGCCAAGAAATACAGGGCAGCAGTGGCAGACCTCACCACATATGAAGCACTCATGCAGACAGAGGTGAACGCCAATTTCTACTACCGCCGCCACCAGGCTGAACTCGAAGGACGCATGTTTCAGCAGGCACTCAACGACATAACCAAGTGCACAGAACTGGAACCAACCAACACATTTTATATGGCAGAGCGCGCATCACTACTGATTAGGGTATCGATGATTGACGATGCCATAGAGCAGGCCAATGAGATTGTAAAGACAGATGCCAACAATAGTGATGGTTATCTCTTTCTCGGAGTAGCACAATGCATCAAAGGGAATAAGACAGAAGGTGTGGCCAACCTTAAACGTGCCAAAGACATGGGCGACAACCAAGCCCAGTCGCTCATAGACAAATATGGCAAATAATATAAATAAACGAAATAACGAAACAAGAATTATGGAATTACCAGATTTTATGAAGTACTCGGGCAAGTTCTCTGCCAACGATTTCGTTGAGAAGATTTCCCGTATTGCCAAGCGTGCAGGAGCCAAACTCGTGTATGCTGCCCTGCTGCTATATTATACATTGCAGAGCGACAAGGTGTCTACTGCCGACAAGGCTATCATCATAGGTGCCCTGGGTTACCTTATTAGTCCACTCGATGTCATACCCGACGCCATTCCTATAGCAGGACTCACCGACGATCTCGCCGTGGTCATATACGTATTGAAGAAAGTATGGGACAGCGTGGATGAGACTATACAGCAGAAAGCCAAGGCCAAGTTGTCTAAATGGTTTGACGAAGACGAAATTAAGGATATAGACAATCTCTTCAGTCTTTGATATATCAGCATATCTATCAGCCTCTGATTTATATGCAAGTCAATCAGTCATTGATTCGTATCACCCTTATGCCTGTATGTGATGGGTGACGCGATAAATATTGCTTGAGGGTCATAGGTTCGAGCACCACCTTCTTATGTATCATGGATGCATTGAGAAGGTGGAGTTTGTTTTCTTGCCATACAGCAAATCCAACATGAGCAATATCAAGCCCTTTCTTGCTACATGTGATGGCAATGATATCTCCATCACTCACTACCTCTCTCATGGCCGCACTACTACCCACGTCCTGTTTGGGTATATATCTGAATATGAGTCCGTTGATACGTTTTTCATTATCTTTAATCTGCATAATCAGTTTAGGTTGTCGTTTGAGAGCCTCATAATATTCTGGATGTTCCGACATGAATCCCACTTGAATAGTCTGTGTGGCATTAAAAGGGGCAGAAGATTTCTGCACCTCGTCAACGATTTTTTTTTGCTCGTTGTCGATGATCCATTCTGTGAAATAATGCAGTCGCGAAGCATATCCGTCTATCCTTCCCTTATGATATCTGATAGTGAGCAACATGCGGCAATAGTCATAAAAAGATGTCATCTTTCGCTGATGGCAAAGCATGAGAGCAGTAGCAGTTTCCACGAGAGTAGTGCAGTCCATTTGCCGTGTGTTCACCACGAGACATTCATCCTCGTTGCCCTCCAGGGTGTGGGCAACATATGGAATACCAATAAATTTGCGTGCAAAGGTGGCTGCTGTGGCTTTGTCATTATCTTTTTCAGCCTTGAGAAAGGTTTCTATTGTTAAGCTGTCATCCTTGTCATATAATATGTTGACTCCATCCAAATCGTCCTTAGAATAGTTTTCTGATATGGCATCAGTATTCTCATTTTCAGGAATTTCAGCATTAGTATATTGTGCCCATGCAATATTCGTGAATGCTAGGCAAAATATAGTTGAACACAAGGATACGCATTTTTTCAAATTCATCATAATTATTACTTATGTTTGTTTCGATAACTTTTCTTCAAACCGAAATTATATCCCACATAAAGATTGACATTTCCGAAAGTATTATTCGTTTCGAATTGTGGTTTTCTGTAATGATATGAATGCATGATACCACTCATACCAGCATACCATTTAGTATTATTGTATACCACTCCGAGCCGGAAGATACCATCCAGATTTATATCATTGAAATTGAAGTTGAGCCCTGAAAAGCTCTGGGATTTTTCAGTTTCACCTTGTGAATGTTTATATGCTATGGCAGCAGAAGCACTGGCCGAGAGTAACCAGTTTTTGGCAAACACCCAATTGTAACCATATCCTATGGTAGCGTTGATGTCATAATACTTAAGGTTATTGATCATCAGTCCGCTGTCTATGGGCACCTCCTTTTTGAGGGTGCTATTCACCACATTTTGCAGTTTTTCGTGGTCTATGGATATAGAGTTATTCAAGAATCCCAGGCCCACCATCCAGCTACCGCAACTTCTTTTCTGACATGTGCTCTGTGCGAATGCTGCGGGATAAGAAAACTTTCTGTGGTTGAAGATATAATAAATGTTTGCACCTGTAATGCCCACATTTATTCCATCGAAGGGTACATTCTGCAGAGGTGTACCGTCAATATTTTCTCCGAGAAAAACATCCCTAATCTTATAATCGCTACCTGTGCGCCTGTAGAAGAGGTCAACCCCAATTTTCGAACTGTATATACTGAATTCCACCTCCTGCTTTTTTGATTTATTGAATGGTGAGAGATGTTTTAGGTCAAAGGTATAACCGAGAAAGAACCATCTCCAACCGAAATACGGTCCAATCTTTGCCGATACGTCAGGAGCCATCGTAAACTCCTGTCCATTGGCGCTAGTCACGCTATATTTGTCGTAAGTATAGGTGGTTTGCATCATCATGGTAAAATTATAATGCTGCGGTTCTATATAGTTGGTGTCCACCTTACTCAGTTCTCTCACAGCCCTTCTAACCTTTCCAATCTTTCTAGCTTCTATATCCTGTAGTGTACATACGAACAAAAAGGCGACAACCAGTGTCGCCCTACGTGCAACTCTGGCTATCGTCCATTTTGTTATGTCACTGAAGAGCATTGGCATAAGCCCTCATAGTTATTTCTTCAATACAGGATCGCAAGTAAGGTTGATGCCCAGTTTTTTGAAGATTTTTTGGTCCACATCACTGAGCATTACAGTGCAGTGCACCTGGCAACCTCTGAGTTTTGGCAACTGCTGCAGAGCCTTTAGGCAGTTGTCGTCATTCTCAGACAAAACAGAGAGAGCCACGAGCACCTCATCGGTATGCAGTCGTGGGTTATGTCCACCGAGATAGTTGATCTTTGTATGCTGTATGGGTTCGATCATCGACTGTGGTATGAGTTTTGTCTCGTGATCGATACCTGCAAGATGCTTGGTTACATTAAGCAGCAATGCGGCGCTGCAGCCGAGCAGCAAACTGGAATGAGCTGTAATGATAGTGCCATCCTCGAGTTCGATTGCTGATGATGTGTGACCAGTTTTCTTCATATATTCCCTTGCTGCTATGGTGGTGCATCGGTAGTCAGTATTGATGCCAGCCTGATTGAACAGCAGTTGAATCTTATTAATCTCAGCCTCGTTGCATGCTCCAGCTGCAAGTTTATTAGTGGCAGCATAATAGCGTCTTACTATCTCATTTTTGGAAGCCTCGCAGCAAGCGATATCATCAGATATGCAGAATCCCACCATGTTTACTCCCATGTCGGTAGGCGACTTATATGGATTGGTGCCATATATACCTTCAAACAAGGCATTTAGCACGGGATAGATCTCAATATCTCTGTTATAGTTGACTGCAATCTTCTTATACGCCTCTAGATGGAAGGGATCAATCATGTTTACATCATTGAGATCGGCTGTGGCTGCCTCATAAGCAATATTCACAGGATGCTTGAGTGGCAGGTTCCAAACTGGGAATGTTTCAAACTTGGCATAGCCAGCCCTAACACCACGCTTGTTTTCATTATAAAGTTGACTGAGGCACACTGCCATCTTGCCACTTCCCGGTCCTGGAGCCGTCACTATAACCAGCGGTCTTTCTGTCTCCACATAGTCATTCTTTCCAAACCCATCTTCTGATGCTATGAGGCTCACATTATGTGGATATCCTTCAATGAGATAATGGCAATAGGTTTTAATACCATCGCGCTCCAATCTTTGTTTAAATGCAATGGCAGCGGGTTGGCCATTGTAATGTGTGATGACCACCGAGCCAACCATGAATCCGCGGTTTTGGAACTCCCCCCTGAGTCTGAGTACATCCTCATCGTATGTAATGCCAAGATCGGCGCGTTTTTTGTTTTTCTCAATATCAGTGGCACTAATCACAATCACTATCTCTATGCTGTCACTGAGTTTTTGAAACATTCTCAACTTGCTGTCGGGTTGAAATCCCGGCAACACACGGCTAGCATGATGGTCGTCAAAGAGTTTTCCACCTAACTCCAAATACAATTTACCGTCAAACTGAGATATCCTTTCCTTGATATGCTCAGATTGGATACTCTGATATTTCTCGTTGTCGAAACCAATTTTCATGTTTTGTTTGAATTTTTGTGCAAAAGTAATCATTTTATCTCAAAAAGTGACATAATCATGTCGTTAATTACTCAAAAAATATATATATTTGCACCGCAAAAGATATATGACTGCCATCACTGGCCATATCCATGCAACTGTCACAGTATACAACTACAACCAATAAGAAAAAAATTATGTTCAAGAAAACACTCATTGCAATTGCATGCATTGTAGGTATCAACCAGTGTGCAATGGCACAACACCCGATGCTGAGACCCAGCCTCAAAGATACATGTACCTTGTGGTTAAACAATGGCAACAGGCAAATCTATGGAGTAATCAACCGTCCAGACACGTTTACAGGCAAGCATCCTATAGCCATAATAAGCCATGGTTTCAATGGTACCCACTATTTCGCCTTCGATTATATGAACCAACTTGCGGAGATGGGTTACATGACTTATTGTTTTGATTTCCCCTGCGGATCGATACACAGTCGCAGCGACAACAACACCATGAACATGTCAATACTCGACGAGACCGATGACCTTTGTGCCATTGTGGACTATTTCCGCAATCAGCCATACGTGGATACCGACAATATTGTGCTATGGGGTGAAAGTCAGGGTGGTCTAGTATCGGCTTTGGCTGCAGCCCGCTTGAAAAATGAGGTGTGTAAACTAGTGATGTTTTACCCAGCATTATGCATTCCCGACAATTGGAACGAGCGCTACCCTCGCCTGGAAGACATCCCTGACACCACAACGTTGTGGAATATCAAGATGGGGCGTCGCTTTTTTGAGGAAATAAGGGATATGAAAGTCTTTGACCTTATTACCGAATATAGTGGTCCTGTACTGATAGTGCAAGGTGATGCCGACAGAATAGTATCTATAAACGATTCACGCAAGGCATCGATTAAATATGCCAATGCACGTCTGCACCTAATACGCAGAGCTGGCCATGGTTTCAAGCCACATGAACGCAAGGAGGCTCTCGAGCAGGTAATTCCATTTCTGAAAGGAGAAAAGAAGCCTTATCGTTAACACTGTCAATCAAAAAGACATTATAAATCAAAGAGAAAGTGTCAGTCAAAGAACCCTGGAGATGAATCATGATAATAGTTGCTGTTTGATTGCTCTTCAGGGTTTTGCTGTTCATCATCATCCAAAGAATTGTGTACAGAGAAATCAATCATCAGTTGATGCACTGCTGGTGTATTGGGATTGAGTTTGTAACACCCCTTTTTATCCATTTTTAGAATGATAGAATTGGGAGTTTGTGAGTTTTTTGCAAGAAATGTTCTCACATGCCTTTTAATATCTTCAATATTAGGAGTAAAGAAGAGAGAGGAATTAAGATTATACAGATGTTTGGCAATCAAGTTGACAGACAATCCCCTATCGCCCACCTTAGCCATGAGATAAAGTATTTGTTCGTCGTAGGTCATTGAGAATATGATTCATGTATTTATAAGCACAAATGTTAGACACTAAAAAAGCCGGTAACCCACAATGTGAATACCGGCTTTTTTTGTATTTACATTAAAACATTATGCCAATGTAACCTTGCCTTCAGCGGCAACTACTTTGCCCTCTTTGAAGAGCCATCCCATGCCGAGGAGCACTTCCTCTTCTGCTATTTTAGCAGCCTTGGCAATCTCCTTAACGGTCATTGCGGCACCATTAGCAGCAAGAGCCTGATAAACATCACCTGCCTTGAAACCAACGTTCTCAGCGTTCAATGCTACTTCAGCCTTCTTGGCGCATGTTTTCTTAACTGCGGTTTTCTTTGCAGCTGTTTCCTTCTTTTCAGCTGCCACTTTTGTTGTCTTTTTTTCTACCATAATACTTTCAGATTACTACGTTTTTTGAATGATTTCTATTCATTTCTTACGTTCTGCATGCAAAATTAAAGCATTTTTTTCATTCGGCAAAATATTTTACTTACAAAGTGGCACCTATAAATGTAGAAATGCCCGTAAATGCGTTATTCTTGACTTATGTCAACCTTCAACTGCAATTCGTCAAGTTGTTTGGGGTCTAATTCACCTGGTGCGTCGAGCATGACGTCTCGTCCTGAATTGTTTTTGGGGAATGCTATGCAGTCGCGTATTGAGTCGAGCCCTGCCATCACGCTCACAAACCTGTCGAGACCGAATGCGAGTCCTGCATGAGGGGGAGCACCATATTTGAATGCGTTGATAAGGAATCCGAACTGTGCCATGGCTCTCTCTGGAGTGAAGCCAAGTATCTTGAACATTTTCTCCTGCAGTTGTCCGTCATGTATACGCAGGCTACCTCCGCCAAGTTCTATACCATTGCAAACGAAGTCGTAAGCCTTTGCTCTCACGTTTTCCGGGTGCACATCGAGCATTGGAATATCATCAGGGTTAGGCATGGTAAAAGGATGGTGTGTGGCCATTAGTCTCTCCTCCTCGTCGCTCCATTCAAACAATGGGAAGTCAACGATCCAGAGACATTCAAATTTATCCTTATCTCTGAGTCCGAGTCTGTCACCCATTTCTAGTCTGAGGGTGCAGAGTTGTGTGCGCGTCTTGTTTGCTTTATCTCCTGAAAGTATCAATACCAGGTCACCATCTTTTGCTCCCATGGTATCCTTGACCTTTGCGAGCACATCAGGTGTATAGAATTTGTCTATACTTGACTTGATAGTGCCGTCTTCGTTATACTTGATATAAACCAATCCCTTGGCACCCACCTGCGGGCGCTTCACGAAGTCGGTGAGTTGGTCGAGCTGCTTGCGTGAATAATTGGCGCAACCAGGCACGCAAATACCTCCGATATATTCTGCCGAGTCAAATACGGGGAAGGTACCAATCTTGAGGATATCCATGAGTTCCACAAACTCCATGCCGAAGCGCAAATCAGGTTTGTCGCTTCCGAAGCGTTTCATTGCCTCGTGCCATGTCATCTGCTGCAGGCGTGCAGGTAGCTCCACCCCTCTTATCTCCTTGAACAGATGGCGTGCCAGGTCTTCGAATATAGCTATCACGTCCTCCTGGTCCACAAAGCTCATCTCGCAATCTATCTGTGTAAACTCAGGCTGGCGGTCTGCTCTCAAATCTTCATCCCTGAAGCATTTAGCTATTTGAAAATATCGGTCGAAACCACTCACCATGAGAAGTTGCTTAAGGGTTTGCGGACTCTGTGGTAGGGCATAGAACTGTCCTGGATTCATGCGCGAAGGCACCACGAAGTCTCGTGCGCCCTCAGGAGTAGACCCGATGAGTATAGGAGTTTCAACCTCAATGAAATCCTTTGAGTCAAGGAAGTTGCGTATGAGAATTGTCATCTTATGCCTAAGTTCGAGATTTTTTCTCACGCAGTTCCTTCTGAGGTCAAGATATCTATATTTCATTCTGATATCATCGCCTCCATCAGTGTTATCCTCGATAGTGAAAGGAGGTGTGGCACTCTCGCTGAGAATAGTGAGAGAATCAACAATCACCTCTATGTCACCCGTAGGGATATTTTTGTTTTTGCTTTCTCTCTCGCTCACGCAGCCTTTTGCCTGTATACAGAACTCACGTCCCAATTTATTAGCTTTTTCGCAGAGTTGCGCATTGATGGCCTCATTGAACACGAGCTGTGTGATACCATATCTGTCTCTCAAATCAACGAAAGTCATGCCACCCATTTTTCTGGTGCGCTGCACCCATCCGGCCAGAGTGACCTCATTGCCGGCATCGGAGAGTCTCAGTTCTCCACAAGTTTTAGACCTATACATAATTATATATATAATATTTTGCTATTCAGAGTGCAAAATTACAAATTTTATCTGAATATATATGATTATTTACGTAAAAAACACATTACCATGGTCAAAAACTTGCATAAATGGAATATTATTATTAAATTCGCAGCCTAAACTTATTACCGCTAAAACAAATGAAGAAGTTTGCTATGTTAGTGGCTGCCGTGATGACCACCGCCACATTGTCTGCTCAGACATCTACAAAAAAGGACGTGCTCGAAACTGCACGTAGTGCCAACAACTATTTTATGGCCAAATATGCCGATCCCACAGTGCCCACCAATGTGAAGCGCATTCGTCCCAGTAGCCTGTGGACGAGAGCGGTGTATTATGAGGGACTGATGGCTCTCAACACCATAGACCCTCAGAAACGTTATATCGACTACACTGACCGTTGGGCTTCATTCCACAAGTGGACGCCACGCAATGGCACCAAGACACGAGATGCCGACGACCAGTGCTGCTCGCAGACCTATCTCGAGAGATTTATGATGACTGGCGATTCTACCATGCTCTTTCCTACACGCGAAAACCTGCGCGGCCAAATGGCTGAAACCAAGATAGGCTATTGGACATGGATTGACGCCATCCAGATGGCCATGCCTGTGTATGCTCAGATGTATAAGATTACTGGCGACCGTGCCTATCTCGAGCATGGCATGAAGATGTATCGCTGGAGCCGCAATGAGTGCGGTGGTGGTTTGTTCAACACAAAGAGCGGACTATGGTGGCGAGATGCCGACTATGTCCCTCCATATAAGGAGAAAGACGGCAACGACTGCTATTGGTCTCGCGGCAATGGTTGGGTGCTCGCTGCATTGGTAAGGGTTATGGACAACATCAGCCCCAAGGACAAGGCATATAAGGAACTGAAGAAAGATTTCGTTGCCATGTGCAATGGTCTGGCCAGCTGTCAGCGAGAGGATGGCTTTTGGAATGTGAGCCTTGTGTCGCCAGTCACCTATGGAGGTCCTGAAACTACTGGCACCGCTCTCTTCCTTTACGGCATCAGTTGGGGCTTACAGAAGGGTTATCTCAAGTCTAAGACCTTCCGTCCCATTGCAGACAAGGCATGGAAAGCTCTCACCACTGTTGTACACGACGATGGTTTCCTGGGATATATGCAGGGCACAGGCAAAGATCCATCTGCTGGTCAGCCTGTTACTTACGACAAGGTGCCAGACTTCGACGACTACGGTGTTGGATGTTTCCTTCTTGGTGCAGTTGAATACTATAAACTCATCGACTGATGTCTGATAGAATGCACATATTCACTGCTGAATAATTAAATGCATAAATAGTGAAAGCAACAACAATCTGAAAGAATAACGTTAAAAAAGTATTCAAAATCATATAGACTATATCTGCAAACGTTAATAATAAAAAAATACGTACTGCAGATATGGTCTTTTTTGATTAAAAGCACTAATTTTGCATCATGTAATCAAAAAACTCAAATATGAAAAAGATTTTTTTATTAATGATGATGGTGGTAAGCAGCATGACCACCGTGATGGCACAGGAAAGTGCCGACAAAAAACAGGCAGAGATCAAGTTTGACAAATATATCCATAACTTTGGTGAGTTTTCTGAGTTGTCGCCCAAGGTTACCTGTGTGTTTACATATACCAATGTGGGTAATGCTCCCTTAGTTATCAATCAGGCGGTGGCCAGTTGCGGTTGCACAGTACCAGAATACACAAAGCAGCCTGTGATGCCAGGTCAGAAGGGTGAAATAAAGGTTACATACAATGGTGCAGGAAAGTTCCCTGGTCATTTTAAGAAATCAATAACGGTAAGAACCAACGGCAAGGTGGAGATGACCCGCTTATACGTTGAAGGAGATATGAAAGAAAAGGCAGCCCAATAAGAGTTGCTTTTTTATTGCCCATACGTCATTGTTTTTTATGACAGACTATGAGCGCATATACTAAATATTAACAAATACGGAATTTTCTCAGAACAAAAAGCCCCCGTTTCTCAACGGGGGCTTTTCATCGTCAATAGGTATTAGTCTCTTTTAAGGTAAAAAGATTGTATTCAGGATAACGATAGCAAAGATACACAATAATTTAGTTATTTGCAAATAAAATTGAAGATATTTTAGAAAACTGTATCATTTTTCTATGTTTTGTAAATATATAAAAAAAAAATCCAAGTTATAGGTATTTTTTTGCCCTTTTCTACCATATGGAACAGTAATATTACCTATCTACAAAAACCCGCTTGGAACTTTCGCTCCAAGCGGGTCATGTATGCAAATTAATCAACTCTATTACGCCCTATCTTATTCTATCAGCATCACGAATAAGTTTATCGTCGGCTTTTACTCCTCTTCTGGCCATCACAAGCATTACCATTGAGGCAAAAGGTAAAAACCAATCCCATGAGAATCTGGTAGAAGACGTACATTGCTCACAAATATACGGTAGCACTCCATCTGTGGCATACCATAGGATGAGCAGCAGCATATTTACATTGCAGAGTTTTATCTGTTTCTTTCGGTCGTTATATTTGAAGATTGTATATATGGCCAAAGCAGAAGATACAACCAGCAACACTATAAGCCCAATGAACAGATGCCCCAATCCTACCAATGCACAAAGCAGTGTCCATATTGCCGCAGCAAAGAGATATACAGACTGTATGCGCTGAATCATAGGTTGTCGCGGCTTGGATCACGCCAATAAACCTTATCCTCTACAAATTCCTGTGTAGCAAGCAGTGTAGGTTTAGGCAGTTTTTCATAGTAGCGAGATATTTCTATCTGCTCACGATTTTCAAACACTTCCTCGAGACTGTCATTGTAAGATGCAAATTCAGCCAGTTTTTTGCTAAGGTCCTCCTTGATCTGCACAGAAATCTGGTTTGCTCTCTTTGCAATGATAGCCACGCTCTCATAGATATTGCCAGTTTCGTCACACAAGTCCATGATGTTTCGTGTCACTGTGTTTACTGGTGCTTTTGATTTCTTGTAATCCATCTTATTATCCTATCTTATTTGTTTGGTTTATAATCTAAATATCAGTCAGCCTGTTTGCCTTGGGTAATCTTTTTACATTTCTCGATATATTTTTTTGCATTGTTAGCTTCGGAACTTTCTGGATATTCATTTAAGAATCCATAGCATTCGTCCTCAGCATCACGATATCTGTCCAATTTTTTCGACTCCACACTCTGTTGTGCCAGTTCAAACTTGCTCTTCATGATGAGCACAGCAAACTCCTCCCTCATTTTCATGTATGGATAAGTCTTGAGAGCATTCTCCGAAGTGATGATGCAAGCCTCGTAGTTGCTTCCTCCAAAGGCACAATTGACGAAATATCCTCCGAGGTCATAATAGAGTTTAGCAGAGAGATATTCCTTTTTCACTAGTATATCCTGCAGTGCGAACATGTTTTCCTGCGCCTGGCTTTTCATTTTGGAGTATGGATAGAGGTCGAGAAACTCCTGATAAGCTGCTATGGCCCCCACGGTTGGAGTTTGGTCGAGCCTTGGCTCTGGTGCCCCTTCTGCCAGCGAACGTCCTATATAATAGCATGCCTGCTCGGCATACACGCCCCTTGGGTATGTCTTGTAATACTTCTTGAATGTAGCTGATGCACTTTCATAGTCACCATTGCAATATTCTGCCATGGCGAGCATATAAAGGCACTCTTGACCATTGTCGGTACCCTTCTGTATGGTCACCAGTTCCTGCAGCAATGTGATGGCCTGGCTATGCTTGCCTTGAGCAAAGAGTTGCTTGGCAAACTCATACTTATAGTCATAATCAGATGTCTTATACACTCGGTTGAACTCTGTAGCGCAACTTGCGAGCATCAAGCCTGATATTGCTAATAATACTATCTTGTTCTTCATTTTATCCGAATTGGCGTGCAAAAATACTACTTTTTCGGAGATTTTCCAAGTTTTTGATACCTTTTTTATTAAAATAAACATTAATCATTGCTATATTACTGTTAAAATGACTAATTTTGCACCGTCATGAGTATATTTAAACTAACATCAAAGTATAAACCCACGGGCGATCAGCCAGAGGCAATAGCAGAATTGGTAAACGGCATTGAGCGGGGCGACAAGTCCCAGGTGCTGCTTGGGGTGACGGGATCTGGCAAGACCTTTACCGTAGCCAACGTGATACAAACTGTTAACCGCCCCACCCTAATCCTGAGCCACAACAAGACATTGGCGGCACAGTTGTATGAGGAGATGAGAGGTTTCTTTCCTGACAATGCGGTGGAATACTACGTGAGCTATTACGACTATTACCAACCAGAGGCATACATGCCCAGTTCCGACACATACATTGAGAAAGATTTGGCCATCAACGAAGAGATTGATCGTTTGCGTCTGCGTGCCGTTTCATCATTGCTCTCGGGTCGCAAAGATATCATCGTGGTATCGTCGGTGAGTTGCATTTATGGTATGGGCAGTCCAATTGCCCTATCTGAAAACGTAATTGAGATAAGATGTGGACAGAGGATGGATCGCAATGCCCTGTTGCGCAAACTCGTGCAGGCTCTTTATGTAAGGAATGATATAGAGCTGCAGCGCGGCACTTTCCGTGTAAAGGGAGACACCCTTGACATACTGATGGCTTATAACGATGCCGTGCTCAGGGTGATATTCTGGGATGACGAAATAGACAGCATTGAGGAACTCGATCATATAACCATGCAGCGCCTCGGTCGCTTTGATGAATACAAGATATATCCTGCCAACCTTTTCACCACCTCGCAGCAGCAAACCATAAAAGCCATACACGACATACAGGACGATCTTAGCAAGCAGATTGAGTTTTTCACCGACTTGGGAGACAACATCAAGGCACAGCGAATAAAAGAGCGAGTAGAGTATGACATGGAGATGATCAAGGAGTTAGGCCACTGCTCGGGTATAGAAAACTATTCTCGTTATTTCGACGGACGAAAAGCTGGCGAACGGCCCTACTGCCTACTCGACTTCTTCCCTGATGATTATCTCATGGTGATAGACGAAAGCCATGTGAGCGTACCACAGATAAGCGCCATGTATGGCGGCGACCGTGCTCGCAAGACCAACCTTGTAGAATACGGATTTCGATTACCAGCAGCCTTCGACAATAGACCATTGACTTTCAATGAGTTCCAAGATATGGTTAATCAAGTAATTTACGTTTCTGCAACCCCTGCCGATTATGAACTGAACGAATCTGAAGGAGTTGTGGTTGAGCAGATTATCCGCCCCACGGGCCTGCTAGATCCCGTAATTGAAGTTAGACCTACAGCCAACCAAATTGACAACCTCATGGAAGAGATTGTAGACTGTACCCACAGGCATGAGCGCACACTGGTCACCACCCTCACCAAGCGCATGGCAGAAGAACTCACCGACTATCTTCTCAACCATGGCATACAAACAGCATATATACATAGCGATGTGGCCACTTTGGATCGTGTTAAGATACTCCAAGATCTACGCCAAGGCATTTATGACGTGCTGGTAGGAGTAAACCTACTGAGGGAAGGTCTCGATTTGCCCGAGGTGTCGTTGGTTGCCATTTTAGATGCTGACAAGGAGGGTTTTCTGCGCAGCAAACGCAGCTTGACCCAAACAGCCGGACGCGCAGCCAGAAATGTGAATGGTAAGGTTATCATGTATGCAGACAACATAACAGAGAGCATGCAGCAAACTATCGACGAAACCATGCGCCGGCGAAAAAAGCAGATGGATTATAACCAAGCCCACGGCATCACGCCTCAACAGATAGTAAAAAACATCTCTGGTGGCGCACTGGTTGCACAACAGAAGTCCGACAGCACCACCACCTATCAGGAGGCATACGTAGAGCAACAACCCACTATGGCCGCCGACCCAATAATATGCAGCATGACAGAGGAACAACTGCGCAAATCCATCGACAACACCATAAAACTTATGAAAGAGGCAGCCAAACGCATGGAATTCCTCCAGGCGGCACAATACCGCGACGAACTGGTTAGACTGCAGGAACAATTGGAACTGAAAAAAAGTTAATATCCGAAATCATGCTACATCATACGGATATTATTTGTACCTTTGCACCAATAAAAAGACAAACAATAATGAGCATGAAAAGATTAATTATAGCACTAATGGCCATCATGCCTTTGGCATCCATGGCACAAAACACATGGGAAATGCCCGAAAAGACAGAAGACGGCACAGTGATAAATCCTGACCAGAAATACCTTGTGGGAGCTGTGCCCGTGGTAGACGGTCGCGTGGTGTTTACAAAGGAATTGGAAGCCAAAGGCAAGTCAGCACAACAGATTTTCGACATTGTAAAGGCATACATGCAGAAGATGACCAAAGAGCCCAATCAATTTGAGCAGAGTCGCATAACCTTCGAGGATACCGCATCACACACTATCTGCGGAAGTTATCAGGAATGGCTCGTGTTCAAAGACAAAGCCCTTGTGCTCGATCGCACACGCTTCATGTACAACCTGTTGGCAAAATGCGAAGATGGCAAGGCCACACTAACAATAACACGCATCTATTACCTCTATGACGAGGAGCGCCAACCACAAAACTATAGGGCAGAGGAATGGATTACCGACGAGTACGGGCTGAAGAAAAACAAGCAAAAACTCTCTAGGGTCACGGGTAAGTTCCGCAGAAAAACCATCGATCGTAAAGACTACATTTTCAACAAGATAGAAACATTGCTTAACAAATAACCCTAACACAGATGATACCACGACATCACAGAATGGAACAAAATAATGAGGACTATCGCACCACCATGCATTTCAAGGTGCGCATGGTACTCAATGTCATATTCATGCTTGGAGTGGTGGCCGGCATGCTGGTCTACTTTCTCAATGACAAGATGACAGGCATGATCATACTGGCATGTTGCGTGCCCGTAAAGATGGCTGAGTCAATAATCAGAATGATGAAGAAATAAATGAAAAGGCTCATAGGCATCATACTCTCAACCCTAATGCCGTTAGTGGTCATAGCTCAAGACTATGACCAGGATGGCTTTGGTAATGAAAGCAACGTGAATCCAAGCACCGCTTCCAACCGCAATTTCAACAAACGAGACACTGCCTCTAACAAGGAAATTCCTATGGGCATATATGCATGGACCATCGACCGCAAATTCGGAAATATCCGTCCTGCTGAGGTAGACACCATGCCACACCTATACCAAAACACCATCTTCAACACGGGCATCTTCGGACAGTATAACACCACGGGCAACAATTACACGCCGAGGCAAAACAGGATAGTGATAGACCGCCCGCTCTTCTCGTCATTCATGTTTACACAACCCTATAGTCATGTGATGATAGAGCCCGACCAACTGCGATTCACCAATACTTTATCGCCAATAACCAACCTCTCTTACGACAACTGCGGCGACAAGACAAACGGCGAAGACCACCTCAACGCCAAATTTGCCGTAAACGCCAGCAAAAGATTAGGCATGGGCTTTATACTCGACTATTCATACGCCCGCGGCTATTATAATAGTCAGAGTGCGTCTCATTTCGGAGCAAACTTCTATGTTTCTTATCTCGGCGACAAATACAAGATGCACACCATCTTTTCCACCTACCACCAGAAAGTGGCAGAGAATGGTGGTATTACAGACGACAACTATATCACGCATCCTGAATCATTCGACGACAATTATTCAGAAAGCGAGATACCTACCGTTTTGGAGCGCAATTGGAACAGAAACGACAACATCCATTTCTTCCTCAACCACAGTTATAGCCTTGGGTTCTATCATAAGGTAAAGATGAGCGAGAGGGAGATAAAAGCCCGCCAGTTTGCCAAGGAGTCAATGAAGGATAATGCCAACACCAAGAAGGATGACGACGATGATGACAACATCAATGCCAAGACCAAGCGCAACAAAACGTCGGCAGTCAATGAGACCCCGTTGGGCCGACCCGACAATGCAGTGATTATGGGCGATGAACCCGCTCCCGAAAAGGTTGAAGTGGCTGCCGATACCACACGCATTAGTATTGCCGACCAGGCTGCCGCCGATAGTCTCATGAGGGCGCAGGCCATACAAGACTCCATAGATGCCACCATGAAGGATGAGTTTGTGCCCGTCACGAGTTTTATCCACACCCTCGACATCAACAAGTATGACCGCATATATCAGGCATACCAATCTCCAGCCGACTATTACGCCAACACATATTTTGATTACAACGAAGGATATCAATACGGTGGCGACTCCATCTACGACAAGACACGTCACCTCTCGGTGAAAAACACCTTTGCAGTGGCACTGCTTGAGGGATTCAATAAATATGCCAAGGCAGGATTAAAAGTATTTGCCAGCCACGAACTGCGAACCTTCAAGATGCCGGGATACATCGCTGCAGACAACCATACCATGGTAACCACCGACTCATGGAACGAAAACCATGTGAGCATAGGCGGACAGATAATTAAATCACAAGGCAAGACATTCCATTATGATATTCTCGGAGAGACATGGCTCACAGGAGAGGATGCCGGACAGATAAAGATTGATTTCTCCACCGACCTCAACTTCAAACTCTGGGGCGACACCCTAACCCTCGCAGCCAAAGCCTATTTCTACAAGTTGGCGCCCACGTTCTATCAGCGCCATTACCACTCAAAGCATATCTGGTGGGATAATGACAACCTCAACCACGAGACACGTACACGCATAGAGGGACTCTTCGCCTACCGCAAGACCAAGACACAGGTCAGGGTGGCCATAGAGGAGATACAGAACTATACCTATTTTGGCATGGGATACGATG
Organism: Prevotella sp.; assembly: GCA_022782305.1. GTDB lineage: Bacteria > Bacteroidota > Bacteroidia > Bacteroidales > Bacteroidaceae > Prevotella. The sequence goes on from JALFPC010000018.1 coordinate 54,257, forward strand.
CCACCACCGAGGGCCGCACAAATATGTTTGCTGGATTATACCAGTGCGGCAGCAATATAAACCTGCTTACGGCACAACTTAGGCAGGACGTAACACTCGGTCCGCTCAACTGGGAAAACATCATTACCTTCCAAAACAGCGGCCAACAGGATGTGTTGCCCGTGCCCACATTCAATGTATTTTCTAATATTTATCTGAAATTCAAACTCGTGGGTCAACTGGCATTCGAGATTGGTGCTTCTGCCACCATTTTTTCCAAATACAAAGCCCCAGACTTCTGTCCTCAACTCAACCAGTATGCAGTGCAGAAGACCGAAGCCAGCAAGGTGGACATTGGCGGATATCCTTTTATCGATGCCTATGCCAATATGCACCTCAAGCACGCACGCTTCTTCGTGATGTTTAGCCATGCCAATGCAGGCAATGGCAACAAACAATATTTTCTGGCACCGCACTATCCGCAAAACGGCAGGATACTCCGCATGGGTGTGTCGTGGAACTTCTTCAACTGATCAGCCATCGTCTATTCACCAGATTCCTGCTGATAGATATCATTGAAAATCTGCAATAGTTTATGCCTGTCGGCAATAATCTCCCTCAGAGCCTTGAGTTTCTTCTCGTTCTCTGACCCTGGAATCCACAGGCGTATATATCCATTGTTCGAATATTTGTTTTCAAGATGGTCATAGAAGCGTTTCCACTGCTCGTCTCGTGATTTCTCGGGATAGTTGGCCAGTCCAAACTGCACCGTTCGCCTCAGCACTATGTCGGGATCTATATCCCTATCTGCCTCAGCCACTATCTTTCCATACATGCTACGTGGCGCATGAGAAGCCGAAGCCCTATGGTCTTCCACCGCCTCTTTCATTATCTTAATTTGGCTCTCCGAAAACCATTTGCGCAGTCTCATATCCTGCATGAGCAACTTACCTCCCGTGATATGATGTATAGCCCTGGGCCCCGACATGCCAAGGTCGTGATAAGCAGCAATCACATACACCATGTTGACATCAGCACCGGTAGTGCGCGCCAATGCCATCGAATTGCGTATCACCCTGGTTACATGCTCCATATTGTGAGCCTTGTCAAAATTAGCATACTTAGGCAGTATCTTTGTTTCCACAAATTCCACCAAATCAAGACTTGCAGTATTATTAATCATAAAAAAGCAAAATTATTTTGCAAATATACACATTTATGTTTACTTTTGCAAGATATTATCAAACAAAATTTCATGAAAGAGGATATAGTAAAACAAAACAGCCTCAGGGCGTGGATACTAGCAGCCCGCCCCAAGACACTTACTGGCGCTGCCGTGCCTGTGATGATAGGTCTTGCATTGGCATATTCAGACATCAGAAACGACAACGAGGCACTGCTCGCCGACTTCTATACCGACCCATCATTCAATTGGCTATCTGCACTTCTCTGCCTACTCTTTGCCTTTGTCATGCAGATAGATGCTAACTTCATAAATGACTTCTTTGACTATGCCAAAGGCACCGACAATATAGAGACGCGTCTGGGTCCCAAGCGTGCCTGCACACAGGGCTGGGTATCGCTCAAGGCCATGAAGCATGCCATAGCCGCCACCACGGTATTAGCAGCGATAATCGGTCTGCCCCTCATTTTCTACGGAGGCATCGAGATGATACTTGTGGGACTGGTGTGCATGATTTTCTGCTTCCTCTATACCACCAACCTGTCTTATATGGGTTTGGGAGATGTGCTGGTAGTGGTATTCTTTGGCATAGTGCCCGTGTGCACCACCTATTATATTCAGACGGGCAGCGTGACATGGCTAACGTTATTGGCATCGCTATGCTGTGGCACAGTTGTAAACTCTCTACTCATCGTCAATAACTATCGCGATCGCGATACCGACCGTGAAGCGGGCAAGATGACCCTCATTGTGCGCATTGGCGACCATGCCAGCCGCATGTTCTATATAGCCTGCGGGGCCTTGCCTTGTGTGGTTGGCACCGTATTCTGCTTTGTGGGCAAGCCACTTGCTTTTGTGTTGCCTCTCATCTTCTTGATCATGCATCTCACCACTTATGTTAAGATACGCAAGATTGACAAGGGGCGTCAACTCAATGAATGCCTTGGCGAGACTGCACGCAACATCTTTGTCTATGGTCTGCTTGTCACCCTTGGCATATTGTTATGATATAGCCGATTATTGCCAGCAAGACCACAGCAATGATCACTTTGATAATGCAACCAGTAATCTTCTTGATTATCAGGAAGCCAATCACCAGTGCGAGTAGTCCGCAAACGTACAAGAGAAAATCATTCATATCTATAGATCATAATTTTTTGTGCCATCATCGAGTAATCATTTAAACAGTTTACGGAACTCTGGGGGCACAGGTGTTTCAAACTCCATCTGCTCATGTGTTACGGGGTGGGTGAAGCACAGAAGCCATGCATGCAGGCACAACCGATGTATAGGGTCGTCTCCATTGCCGTATTTGACATCTCCGCACACAGGATGCCCCATATCTGCCGAATGCACTCTAATTTGGTTTTTGCGTCCCGTTTCCAGTTTAAACTCCACCAGACTATGGTCAACAGTGCGGTTCATCACATGAAAATGTGTCACTGCATACTTCCCGCCATTGTCCACGGGCGAAGAAAAAGTGATATAAGCCTTGTTGTCCTTGAGCCAGTTAGCAATGGTACCATCTGTCTCCTCCATCTCTCCGCTCAGCACTGCCACATATCGTCTGTCATACACTATATCGTGCCAGTTGTGCTCTAAGATCTGTTCTGTTTCCATATCCTTGGCATACACCATCAGTCCGCTGGTGTCTCTGTCAAGTCTGTGCACCACATGAGCCCTGCATTTCTGTCGGCTCTGCTTGAAATAATCATCCAACACAGATTTCACATTCAGCGACGAATGCCCGGCAGCCATAGAGAGTATGCCCACCTTCTTTTCCACTACTATGAGCCATCTGTCTTCATACACAATCTTGACAAACCTGTTCTTGAATTGCATCTGGTTGCGCTTCGTACGGCTCACAGCCACCTTCATGCCTGGTGTCAGCGGATAGTCAAACTGGCTCACAAACTTGCCGTTCACTTTTACTCCTCTGCCCTTGAGGGTAGCCTTGATCTTAGAGTGTGTCCTGTTTACATTCTCCAGTAGAAACTCGAGCAGTCCACATTCTTTTTCCACCTTGAAATGCTCATAATCGTCAGCCTTGTTAAACTCGCTACAGAATCTCATTGTTGTGTTTAAATAAATAATGTGTGAAAAATGTTTCTTTGATTATTAGCCTTGCGGTTATTCACCGTGTGCAAAGGTAGCAATTATATTTGAGAATCATGGTCGTGATTTATGCTTTTTTCACTTATTTCCTCTTATAGTCATGCAAATTCCCATTTTTTTGTCTTAAATTTGCACGATGAATACCCTATGGTGACACATAACAAGCAACTATTTCAATGAAAACGGGAAACAAGATTATAGTAATGATACTGGCGGCACTGCTGCCCATGGGCACGTCAGCCCAGAAGAAATCCAAATTACAGAAGCGCGACAGGTATGAATTCTCTTTCGACCTGCCCACATACGTAGAGCAACTCAAGACCGAGCTCACCTACCCCATGGCATGGGGCAACAGCAAGACACACAATTTCTCCAAGTGGAAGCGTCAGGCCAAGGCCAAGGTTCTTGAGTGCATGATGGCTTCCCCACGCCAGGCCGACAGTTATTCTATGAATATTATTTCCCAAGAGCAACGTGAGGGTTACAAGGCCATGAAGATAGAATTCAATGTGAATGCCTATTCTCGCATCCGCGCCTATATCCTTGTTCCCGAGGGCGATGGTCCATTCCCTGCCATCAATCTCCTTCACGACCATGGCGGTCACCTCTTCATAGGCAAGGAGAAGATGATCAGACCTATCGACGAGAATGCAGAGGTTACCGATGATGCCCGCATGTGGTCTGAGCGGTTGTATGATGGGCAGTATATGGGAGACTATCTAGCCAGCAAGGGTTATGTAGTTTTTTCTGCCGATGCTCCCATGTGGGGTGAGCGTGGTCGCGAGGAGGGCGTAGACCGCAGCAAATACGACATCATTGCTGGCAACATGATGATGCTGGGTCGCGACCTCAGTGCTTTTATGACCTACGATGACCTTTCTGGCACCCATTTCCTTTCTACCCTTCCGTATGTAGACTCCAGCCGCATCGGTTGCGCAGGATGTTCCATGGGAGGTTACAGGGCATGGATGCTCTCAGCCCTCAGCGATGATATAAAAGTTGGTGCATCGATATGCTGGATGACCACCACCATGGTTCAGATGTCTGTCAAGGACAAGAAGAAGGAGTATGGTGGTTTTGCCAATTGCATACCTGGTTTGCGTCAATATCTTGATTATCCACATATCGCCTCATTGGCATGTCCCAAGCCCATGCTATTCATCAATGGCACCCAAGACCATCTCTTTCCTGTGGATGGCACCCGTGAGGCATTCTCCATCATGCAAGAAACCTGGAAGAGTCAGAATGCCGCCGACAAGATATCAACAGAACTCTGGGATATCCCCCATTCATGTGGCAAGTCCGTGCAGCAGCGTGTGCTTGAGTTCTTCCAACAGCATTTATAATTTCGGCGGAGCTGCAATATGTCCGCACCCCTGATGATAAAAAAGTAATGTGCCAATGTTAGTATTCTAACTATTGGCACATTACTTATCATTATAAATTAAGAGCCTCTTGTCGGAGTCGAACCAACGACCTTGAGATTACAAATCACACGCTCTGACCAACTGAGCTAAAGAGGCGGGTGGGCAAGCTACTTACATCGCGCCGCTACAACCAACTACCTTTGCTACGTTCCCGTCCTGGAGGATTCGAAGGGAGCTGGCCGTGCAAGACTTGCCCGTTTTGCGGGTGCAAAGGTAAACAAATTATCCCATTCTGCAAAATTTTTTGTGCTAAATTTTTCGGCATTGCTTTTTTTTGCTAACTTTGCAGCATTATTTGGTGTATCATGCCCTATTAATACAATTGTATATTGATTATGAATAAAGACGAGAAGATACAGATGCGTGCCTTTGCAATGGTAGATGGGTTATACCTCGGCATCATGTGGACAGTGAGTTTCGGCCTGTATGTCATTGGACTGACGGGTTCGTTTCTTGGTATGTTTTCTCTTTTCACTGCCGTCTACAGCCTGTTTTTCGCAGCAAAGCGAATGCGTCTTTTTCGCGACAATGTGCGTCAGGATTATATATCATTTGGCATGACCCTGATGTATATGTTGCTCATGTTTGGCACCGCCTGCATGCTGTTTGCTATGCTGCAATGCCTCTATTTCACATTGCTCGACAATGGTTTCGTGGTGAGCAAGTATACAGAGATCATGTGCACGAAAGAAGCCAAGATCATGATTCAACAATATGGTATGACACAAACAGATATAAACAACGCTTTGGGCGCACTCGAAACGGCCAGTCCGCTGAGCATCACCCTATCGATACTCAATATAAACCTAATAATCAGTCTGGTTGCCAGCCTGGTGATATCACTGTTTACCTATGGCAACAACCGCACCTTACGATAACAAAAAATAATATAGGTCACATGAATAGAAGAATAGTCATTATTGTATGTATGCTGATAATGAGCGTAGGCATGCGAGGCAGCGACTTCAAATTCAAGTCGGCACGCATAGACTCGCTCAACAAGGATGTGGAAGACCACATCTACGACGACGACGTGATGAGTCGCATAAACCTGCTGATGAAAGAATCTAAAGCCATCAATGACCAGACGGGCATGGTTCTTGCCTACAGACAGGGCATCTTTGTCACCTCGCTATGGCAGAGCAAACCCGAGCAGGCGCAGGCAATGATCAAAAACATGTATAACAACATTAAAGACCATAAGAAATACCAGAATTGGTTTGTGGATGCATACAGGTTTGTGATTTATGGTTATCAAGATCTTGGACACTATCATTCAGCCATCAATGTGGCCAAGGAAATGGTAAACAACATACATGCCGACAAGGTGTACACCATAGCTCATTTCGCCATATACGAGTGCTATAAGGATATGCTAATGCACGATATGGAATTCAAGGAACTCGACATACTAATAAAAAACATAGAAAAGGGCAATAGATATATGTCTGCTTATATATATGTGAATGCAGCACTGTCGTATATCAGTGCCAACAATAAGAAGGATGAACATAAGGCCTTAACGTATCTGACAAAGGCCGACTCGATATTCTCTGCTAACAAGGGGAAGAATACAATAACACTGAAAGACTTCCACGAGAATTTCATGTGGTATGTGTTTGCCTCCTATCATCTGGAGGCCAAGGGCGGAAGCAGAGAAAAAGCCCATTTCTATATGCGACTGCTGAAGGAGGATGGTACCACCGACTCCAAACGATTGCTCTATTCCCTGCGCATGATTGAATATATGAACAACCAGCAATGGAAAGAGGCACTGACTGCCAGCGACTCTTTGGTGAGAATAAAGAAACTCATGGATATCGCGCCCTACAACGAGTCGTATTATTATGACATGGCCACCA
>JALFPC010000019.1 GCA_022782305.1 Prevotella sp.
TTCTTGTACCCTTACAACAACTGTTCTTATACCCTATGCTTAGTTGGTTTAAAAAACCATACCCCTATTCATCAAATTCCAAATAATTGCTTGTAGCCGAATAAATATTAGGTTATAAAATTGCCAATAATGAATATTAATTCGCTATACTGTTATTATAGCATCCATATACCCCCTGTGACATTATCTGAAAAGCGTGACAAAATACCCCATAAGGGTGTGACAAAATGGGACCCTTCCCCCTTTACCCCTACCCCTCAAAGGCCGAAAATAGCCCATTTTCAAAAATAATGTCACACTTCGAGATTTGTAAGTCTTTGATAATGAAAATAATAATTTTCAGGTGTGACGTGACATTAATTTTAAACTTTTTCACGCGCGCGACCCTCATGGGTACCATGTAGTATGTTACGCAACCTCACATCATCCAAATAAAAACATGGTTTCATTAAAGATTTCTGTCCAATTATTTTGAAATGTCTGAGACTTGCACTAACTTTGCAGGCTAAACAGCAAATTTTGCATCAAACAACGTTGTATATGGAAGAAAAGAACTACAAACGCACTACCGTGACGGCGGCTTTGCCCTACGCCAACGGTGGAGTGCATATCGGCCATTTGGCAGGAGTATACGTACCGGCAGACATCTATGTAAGATACCTCAGACTGAAGAAACAGGAGGTGGTGTTTATCGGCGGCAGCGATGAGCACGGAGTGCCCGTTACCATAAGGGCACGCAAAGAAGGCATCACCGTGCAGGAAGTGGTGGACAGATATCATAACATGATCAAGAAATCATTTGAGGATTTCGGTATCTCCTTTGATATCTACAGCCGCACCACATCTAAGATACATCATAAGTTCGCCTCCGACTTCTTCCGCACCCTCTATGACAAGGGCGAACTGGAAGAGATAACAGAGATGCAGTATTGCGATGAGGTGACAGGTGAATTCCTTACCGACCGCAATATCGTGGGCACATGTCCGAGATGTGGGGCAGAGGGAGCATACGGCGACCAATGCGAGAAATGCGGTGCCACACTCTCTCCAGAGGAACTAATCAATCCTACCAACAAGAATAATCCTGGACATGGACTGGTGAAGAAACCTACCAAGAACTGGTATCTGCCACTGGACAAATATCAAGACTGGCTCAAGCAGTGGATATTGGAAGACCATAAGGAGTGGCGCTCCAATGTGTATGGCCAGTGCAAGTCGTGGCTCGATATGGACCTGCAACCAAGGGCTATGACCCGCGACCTCGACTGGGGAATACCAGTGCCCGTGGAGGGTGCAGAGGGTAAGGTGCTCTATGTATGGTTTGACGCACCAATAGGTTATATCTCCAATACTAAGGAACTCTGCGATGCCAATCCCGAGAAATGGGGCACATGGCAGAAATGGTGGCAGGACGAAGAAACCAAGCTCGTGCATTTCATCGGCAAGGATAATATCGTGTTTCATTGCCTTATCTTCCCAGTGATGATGAAAGCACATGGTGGTTATATCATGCCAGACAATGTGCCTGCCAATGAGTTCCTCAATCTCGAGGATGACAAGATCTCTACATCGCGCAACTGGGCCGTATGGCTGCACGAATACCTTGTAGACATGCCTGGCAAGCAGGATGTGCTAAGATATGTGCTCACCGCTAATGCCCCTGAAACCAAGGACAATAATTTCACATGGAAAGACTTTCAAGAGAGAAACAACTCTGAACTCGTGGCTATATATGGCAACTTCGTAAACCGTGCCTTGCAACTAACCAAGAAATATTTCGAAGGAAGAGTGCCCGAATGTGGAACCCTCGACGACCATGATATGGCCACCATCAACGAATTCAAGGATGTGAAGGAGAAAGTGGAGACACTGCTCGAGCAGTATAAATTCCGCGAGGCACAGAAGGAAGCCATGAACCTGGCGCGCATAGGCAACAGGTATATAACGGAATGTGAGCCTTGGAAGGTATGGAAGACAGACCCCGAGAGAGTGAAAACCATTCTCTATGTATGCCTGCAGCTCACCGCTAACCTTTCAATAGCCTTCGAGCCCTTCCTGCCATTCTCAAGCCGCAAGCTCAGAGAGATGATTTGCCTGGAGGATTTCGACTGGAACCAACTCGGCAGCACAGAAATTCTGAAACCCGGACACCAAATGGCTGAGCCGCAACTGCTCTTCGAGAAGATTGAGGATGACGTGATAAACGCACAATTGCAGAAACTCGAGGATGCCAAGCGAGCCAACGAGGCTGAGGCATACAAGGCAGAGCCCGTGAAGGAAAATATCGAGTTTGAGACATTCGAGAAACTCGATATCCGAGTGGGACATGTCAAGAACTGCGAGAAGGTGAAAAAGGCAAATAAACTGCTCAAGTTCACCATCGACGATGGTTCGGGCACCGACCGCACCATCGTGTCGGGCATAGCCAAATTCTATAATCCCGAAGACCTCATAGGCAAGGATGTGCTCTTCATAGCCAATCTCGCTCCACGCAAACTCATGGGCATAGAGAGTCAGGGCATGATACTGTCAGCAGAGAATTTCGATGGCGACCTGTCTGTGACCACAGTATTGCGAGAGGTTAAACCAGGTAGTATGGTAAAATGACAATACGACAACTCTTGTTGCCCCAAAAGGGCGAAAGATGGTTTGCATCAATGGCGTTGGTGGCGGCTACCGTCATCAACGCCTTGATGATTTATAAATATTACGACCGATTTACACTCGGGGGTAAGCTGGGGTTCTGGGGACTGTTCAACGACCGCTTCATGGTGTCGGGATATGATGTGCTCACGTATATAAGCCTGTCAAACTGGAAACTATATCATGTAATATACAGGCATCCGCTGCTCGCACCCATCTTATATCCACTGTCGGCACTCAACAAGTGCATTATGGACGAGACCCGTTTCAATGCTGCCGTATTTATCTATGCTGCAGTGCTCATCATCTGCTCTTTCTATACGGCACTCATGCTGATGCGAATAATGAGAGACATGGCTGGAGTGGGCAAGGGCAATGCCATGATGCTCACGGCACTCTTCTTCTCGTTTGCTCATATCATGCTCACATCCATGGTGCCCGACCATTTCGCCATATCTCTATGTCTGCTCGTCACCACACTCTATATCGCTGGCATGAGCATGAAAGGGCAATACCAGTGGGGACGGTGGCAGATGATGGCCATGATGACCATCACAGCGGGAGTGACCCTCACCAATGGAGTGAAAACAGTGATCGCTGGACTCTTTACCATGGGGCGCCGCTATCTCTCGCCGCGCGTTTGGATGGTCACGGTGGTAATGCCCGTGATACTCCTCCTGGCTGCCTATATGGCCCAGCATCTGTGGATAGAGGTGCCGCAGAATGAGAAGACAAGGCAGAACATAGAGCACAAAATGAAGGCCGACAAGAAATTCGCGGCTAAGATAAACCGCCAGAAAGAGTGGGACAAGAAGCACCTGGGGAAACCCATCGGCGATAATAACATGCTCAAATGGACCGACACCTCTTCGTCGCGCATAGACGCAATAGTAGAAAACCTCTGGGGTGAGTCTATACAGGTGCACCGCCGCTATCTGCTGCAGGATGTCAACCGCAACAGACCCGTGATAGTGACATACGGATGGTGGGGCAACTATGCCGTGGAGATAGTGATGGCCATACTCTTCATCGGAGGCATCGTGACCGGTTGGCGCCATAGGTTTTTCAGGCTCTGCCTGTCATGGTTCGCCTTCGACATGGTGCTACATCTCGTGTTGGGCTTCGGCATAATAGAAGTGTATATAATGAGCGGACACTGGCTTTTTGTGGTGCCCATAGCCATCGCTTACCTCATAGCCCATGCCGCACCCAAATGGAGGCAATGGATAGTAATGACCACATTCATGCTTACCATATTTCTCTGGACATACAACGGATGGAACATAGCACGATATATGCTCAACATGCCTACATGACCACCTGATAACCATAATATTTCATGCAATCATGACCACACTGCAACGCATCTTGGATGCCATTAGAACCTCGGCCATAGGACATGGCGTGTATAGAATGAAATGCCTTTGGCATAGACTAAATGCCAGTAGGGAGGCACGCCGAGACCAGGCATATATAGACTCCATAGACCAGCGCTTGGAGCAACTGAAACACAAGAAACGCATCACCGTGATGATCTTTGCCATGCACCCCGCATATTGGCATTGCGACTCGCTATACAAGGCCATGGCTGCCCATGAACGCTTCGATGTGAGCATTGTGGTGTGCGGAGAGGTGCAGAATGGTATGGGGGTGATGATGAAGCAGATGGAGATGACATGTGCCTATCTGGATGCCAAGGGCTACCCTTATATCAGAGCATACGACCATGGGCGGTGGGCCGACCTCAAGACCCTTGTCAATCCAGATATAGTGATGTATGCCAAACCATACGACGGGGTGATGCCACGACAATACCGCATGAACAATTTCCTCGACCGCCTCTTCATATATGTGCCGTATGGACTGAGCACCGTGAATGGTGCCGAACTATGCAATACTCGCCTGCATGCCATGGCATGGATGAAAATATATGACTCTGAACTGCAGTTCAGCAATTCGGCATTGAGTCGCGGCAACTCGCGAATAACTGGTTCGCCAGTTGTTGACGAGTTCCTTGCACAGAGATCATGTCATGATGCCAATCCATGGAAAAAGATTGATGACGAGGGCGAAGGCCACCATAAGCGGATTATATGGGCACCACATCATTCGGTAGGCGGAGGCACACTGTGCTATTCCAATTTCCTTGCCGTGGCTGATGATATGGTGGCGCTGGCAGAAGAATATGCCGATAGGATACAGGTGGCATTCAAACCTCATCCCCTGCTGCGAGAAGTGCTCTATGCCCACCCACAGTGGGGCAAGGAACGCACCGATGACTACTACCGCCGTTGGGATACCATGGTCAACACACAACTCGAACAGGGGCAGTATGCGGCTCTCTTCATGACCTCTGATGCCATGATACACGACTGCGCATCCTTTACAGCCGAATATCTCATAACGGGCAACCCCGTGATGTATCTTGCCAAAGGGCATCATGAAAGTACCCTCAACGACTTCGGAAGGAGAGCCTTCGACCTACACTACAAAGGGCAAACCATGGCAGACATACGTCTGTTCATCGACGATGTGGTGTGCGGTGGCAACGACCCCATGCGTCCCGAACGCATCTCTTTTGTCAATAATCATCTCTTGCCGCGAGGAGGCCGCTCGGCAGCCGAAAATATCATTGCAGAGATACTGAAATTTGAGCGCTGAGGGTGTCGTGCATGCCTATATGTAATTTTTATTGTCAATTATTTGGCAGAAAGAAAAAAATAATGTATCTTTGCATAGATACTAACAGCGAATACTGTTTGCCAATAACTCAGATAACTACTATAAATAATATACTCACCAATAATCTACTGATAATGAGAAAGATAACGACATTTTTTACTTTTGCACTCTCTGCCTTGTTTATGCTGACTCCAGCACAGGCACAGTCAGATAGAAAAGTTACCAATATCAACCGTGGTTGGCTGTTCCACCAGGGCGAGAGCAACCCTGCCATCACTCCTGAAAAGGCAAAGGCAGAAGGTTGGAAGAGCGTAAACCTGCCACACGACTTCCAAATCGAGCAACCTTGGGTGGCACCAGCTGCCGACGAGAAAGCAAACACCAGCGATGCAGGTGCCAATATCAAGAGCCGACTCTCAGCAAGAGGATTCAAGGAGATGGGCTCGGGATGGTATGTCAAAGCATTTACTCCATCCAAGGATGACAAGGGCAAGCGCATACTCATTGATTTCCAAGGTATCATGTATCTCGGCGATGTTTATCTAAACGGCAAGAAAATAGGCGGTACTGACTATGGCTATGTGGGATTCGAAATAGATATAACGCAGAACCTGCGCTATGGAGAGGAAAACATCATTGCCGTGTATTCTAATACCGCTGCTCCAATAAACTCGAGATGGTATACTGGAGGCGGACTCTTCCGTGATGTCAATATCGTGTATACCGATGCACAACTATATTTCAACCGACATCCGCTCAATATCTCTACACGTGACAACAGATATGTGGACATGACCGTTGATGTGCAGTGCAAGACTAAGCAGAACACCATAGAGATGCAGGTGGTGATCACAGCACCAGATGGTTCGGTGGTCAGCGACAAGAAACATCAAATGAAACGCATACGCAACTATAAGTCCGGACAGGAGTTCAACCTGCCCACCGTTGATATTGCTAATGCGCAACTCTGGGACTGCGAACATCCTAACCTCTATACCGCAACAGTCAAACTGCTGCGCCAGGATGGCAGCGTGAGCGACCAGGTGACCAAACGCTTCGGTATCAGACAGATAGATCTCGTGCCAGGCAAGGGACTGCTCGTCAATGGCAAGAAAGTGCTACTCAAAGGTTATGCCAACCACCACACCCTCGGTGCACTCGGTGCCGCCGCCTATCCACGCGCCATGGAGAAACGCATCAAACTCATGAAAGAATATGGCATGAACCATATACGCACATCCCATAACCCATATAGCGAGTCTTTCCTCGACCTCTGCGATGAAAACGGTATTCTCGTGGTGGACGAACTCTATGACAAATGGAACGACCAGTATGTGGGGGGCGGACGTAATCATTTCCAAAATCTATGGATGGCACACGTTGAAGAGTTTATCAAGCGCGACCGCTGCCATCCATGCGTGGTGCTATGGTCTATGGGCAACGAACTGCAGTCGTATAATGATACACCATTCAATGATTGGGGCGTAACTCAATATAAACTGATGAAAACACTCATTCAGAGATTTGACACCACACGAAAGGTTACCGTGGCCATGCATCCAAGATACCGCAACTGGGAGACAGACTCGCTGCCTTGCGACCTGGCTAAGGTCACGGATATACAGGCTTACAACTATAGATATATGTACTTCCCTGGAGATGCCAAACGATTCCCTTGGATGAACTTTTACCAGAGCGAGGCTTCAGTGGCTGCCATGGGAGAGAACTTCTTCGGCATGGAGCTCGACAAGGTTATCGGTTTAGCCTATTGGGGTGCCATCGACTATCTCGGCGAGAGTCAGGGATGGCCAGCCAAGGGATGGTCGCAGGGTGTCTTTGATATCTCTCTCGAACCCAAACCCAAGGCTTATTATATGCGTTCGTTCTTTAAACCTGAAGAACCCGTAGTGCATATCGCCGTGACAGAATCCAAGAATACCATCATGTGGAATGGCGTGCAGACAGGAAACGATGGGCAGAGTGATCATTGGAACCGCACTCCAGGCACTAAACTCTCTCTCACCACATATACCAATGCCGATGAGGTGGAACTGCTCGTAAATGGCAAGAGTTATGGCACCAAAAAGAATAATAAGGCCAGTGCCAAGATGCGCAACCAGATACGATGGGAGGATGTGGTATATCAAAATGGTTATTGCGAGGCCATTGCCCGTACTGGCGGCAAGATAGTGGCCAGACACAAGATTTCAACCACTGGCAAGGCTGTGGCTCTGAAGGCAGAGGTAGACAACAACGCATGGCAGGCTGACGGCATGGATCTACAGCATATCCGTGTGATTGCCGTAGACAGCAAGGGCAGAAGGGTGAGCAATGCTGTGGCTGATGTCACGGTGACGGTAGAGGGCGACGCCACTCTCGCTGCCATGAGCAATGGAAATATCAACTCCGACGAGCTCAGCGTTACCGACCATCAGAAACTTTTCAATGGTTCTTGCCTCGCCATCCTCCGTGCTGGCACCGCCCCCTCTCCCGTAATGGTAACCATCACAGCACCGGGACTGAAGAAGGCAAAACTCAAGCTTGAAACGAAATAATTAAGGTGGGTTCGCTACAACAATAGTTCGTTAAAAATTAATATATCGGGCCATGGATAAAGTTTTTCTTGTTAGATGGCATGGCTCTTTCAATGGTGAGGATGCTATGGATGAGCCGGATTTTCTGTATTCATCTGTCATTGAGGCAATCAAACGCAAGGAGAATATCCTGCCCATGCTCGAACGCTCACTGAAGAAGATTTAAGACAGCACCATCGGACGAGACAGTGAAGAAGATTTCGGAGGTCTGATAAATTGTAAATCACAATCTGTGACTTCCAATTTTCCACCAGCATGGTAGAATAATAGCAATTGAACAGAACAAGGAATTTAAGCAATGGCAGAGAATAACAATATACCACAGTTTATGAATAGTGAGTCATTCATGTCAGACAAGAACTATGTTAGGTGGCTGTCTGACTTAAAGAAGCGTATTCGCATCGCTCAATTGAAGGCTGCGGTTAGAGTAAACGAAGAAATGCTCAAACTCT
>JALFPC010000033.1 GCA_022782305.1 Prevotella sp.
AAATCATTTGACAAAGGACGATGGATAATGAAACTGAGAGCCTACGACATACTGGGCCAGGTGAGCAGCCTACGATACAGCATCAATGCACAGGGGCGCACCAAGACATGGACAAACTCCATGAGAAGATATGCCATGCTCACCATCAGCTACAGATTCACACAAAAACCAAAAAAATAATACTAAAAAAATAACACATAATCATTTTTATCACACTTGATTTGGATGAAAAGAAAAAAAGGGTTATCTTTGCAGAGATGTTGCAGAGGTAACCCTAAAAGTAGCAAGAAATGGACATATCTCTACGAACACTGCAAGCAATATTGAACAATACTAACTAACATTACAAAAATATGAATAGCGCATTATCAAAGATCATTACAGGGTCGGCACTCATGGCGGCAATGGCATTGGCGGCAATGCCTGCGCAAACAACGGCCAAACCAAAGAAAGGAAAAACAAAAACACAAAAGAAGGTGGAGCTAACTCCAGAACCTCTCAAACCTACATTCACTGAATGGCATGACATGGAGGTGAACGAGGTAAACAGGTATACACTGCATACCAACTTCTTTGCATACGAAGACATGAAACATGCCGTGAAAGGCGACATGAAAAGGAGCAACAGGTTTTTATCACTACACGGCAAATGGAAATTCAAATGGGTGAAAGATGCTGACCAAAGACCCGAAGACTTCTATCTCACCAATCTCGATGACAGCAAATGGAAAGAGATAGCACTGCCCGCCAACTGGGAAATGGTGGGATATGGACAACCCGAATATGTAAACTCGGGATTTGCATGGAGAGGGCATTTCGACCAAAAACCACCCGCAGTGCCAGTGAAAGACAACAACGTGGGATCATACCGACGAATCATCACCATACCCGACAACTGGCAGGGCAAGCAGGTGATAGCTCATTTCGGATCGGTGACATCAAATATCTATCTGTATGTAAACGGACAGTATGTGGGATATGCCGAAGATGCAAAAGTGGCAGCAGAATTTGATATCACACCTTATATAAAGAAAGGTGACAACCTCATAGCATTCCAGACCTTCCGCTGGTGCGACGGATCATGGTGCGAAGACCAGGACTTCTGGCGACTCTCGGGAGTGGCACGAGATAGTTATCTATACTGCCGCAACAATGAGACTCAACTGACCAACATCAAGATTACACCCGACCTTATTAATAATTATAAAGATGGTGTGCTGAATATCAAAACTGAAGTAAAGGGATTGCCAATAATCGATTACCAACTCTGGGATGCCAATGGCAAACTCATGGCACAAACAATTGTAAACCACAAAAGCCGAGGATTTAACAACGATGTGACCATAGACCTGCCTAACGCAGCACAATGGAACGCAGAAACACCATATCTCTATATGCTGACTGCCACGGTGAAAGACCAACAGGGCAACATCATAGAGGTGGTGCCACAAAAGGTGGGATTTCGCAAGATAGAAATCAAAAACTCGCAACTGCTCGTAAATGGCAAGGCGGTGCTCATAAAAGGTGCAGACAGGCATGAAATGGATCCCGACGGAGGATACGTAGTATCACGCGAACGTATGATACAGGATATCAGGATAATGAAAAAACTTAATATCAATGCCGTGCGCACATGCCACTATCCCGACGACCCTGTATGGTATGAACTGTGCGACGAGTATGGACTATACGTGACAGCCGAGGCAAACCAAGAGAGCCACGGATTTGGATATGGCGACGATGCTGATGCCAAGAAACCTCTCTTCGCAAAACAAATCATGGAGCGCAACCAGCATAACGTGGAGATATACTACAACCACCCATCGGTGATAGTATGGTCATTGGGAAATGAAACAGTGAATGGCGACAACTTCATCGCTGCATACAAATGGATAAAGGCAAACGACAGCAGCAGACCTGTGCAGTATGAGCAGGCTGGACGTACTGGCGAAAATACAGACATCTTCTGCCCCATGTATTATAACCATGCTAACTGCGAGGCTTACGCCAAAGACCCAAAATTTACACGCCCGCTCATACAATGCGAGTATAACCACACCATGGGCAACTCAAGCGGCGGACTAAAAGAATATTGGGACCTCGTGAGGAAATATCCTAAATACCAGGGTGGTTATATCTGGGACTTCGTAGACCAGGCACTGCACCGACATCCTCTCAAACCAATGTCGGTGGCAGACAACCTCTCGTATGCCGAATACAACAAGATAGAATATACTTACGGAGGCGACTACAATAAATATGACCCATCAGACAACAACTTCAACTGCAACGGCATCATCGGCGCAGACAGACAATTGAACCCGCATGCCTATGAGGTGGCATACGAATACCAAAACCTATGGGCAGAACCCGTTGACCTCAATAAGGGACTCATTAGCATCTACAATGAGTTTTTCTTCCGCACACTCAGAAACATCAAGATGGAATGGACTCTAACCGCCAACGGCAACGTGGTGGAGAGCGGCTGCATAAACGCACTAAACATCAAACCACAGCAGAAAGAGAATATCATGCTGCCCTACTCTACCAACCATGAGGGAGACCTGATGCTCAACATCGAATTTAAACTGAAAAATGCCGAACCTCTCATGGAGGCAGAACAGACCATTGCACGCCGACAATTGGCCATACGCAACGTAGTGGCTGCCGACGCGATGGGCATCAAGGGTAAGGTTAAGATTTCAAACAAGAAGAGCGATAATAACATCACCATCGCAAACGACAGCATGATAGTAGCATTCTCGAAAACTACTGGACTCATTGAAACGTATAAGGTTTCAGGCAGAGACTTGCTGGGCGAAGGCGGCACCATAAAACCTAATTTCTGGCGCGCTGTGACCGACAATGACATGGGCGCACAGATGCAGAAAAAATTTAAGGTATGGCGCAACCCACAGATGAATCTCAAGCAGATAACATCCACAAAAACCAAGATAGGCAAAAACAAGGCTGCAAAGGTGATGGCTGTGTATGACATGCCTGAGGTAAAGGCTACTCTAACCATCACATATATCATCGACGCCAACGGAACCATTGAGATAACACAGACCATGGATGCAACCGAGGGAGAGAAGATCTCTGACCTATTCAGATTCGGCATGGAGATGCAACTGCCCTATGCCATGGACAACTCCAGATACTACGGACGCGGACCTATAGAAAACTATATTGACCGCAAATTGTCGCAAAACATAGGCATATACAGCCAGACCGCAGAGGAGCAGTTCTATCCTTATATACGTCCGCAGGAAACAGGCACCAAGAGCGACATCAGATGGTGGGAGCAGACCACTAAAGAGGGATGCGGACTGCGCATCTCTTCATCGCAGCCATTCTATGCCGGAGCCATACACTACAGCATAGACAAACTGGACGACGGCGACGAAAAAGAGCAACGCCACAGTTATCAGGTGAAAAAATCGAAATATACACACCTGACCATAGACAGCGAACACTATGGAGTGGGTGGAGTGAACAGTTGGGGAGCATGGCCGCTGCCTCAGCACCGCGTGAACTATGGCGACAAGACAATGACTATTGTGGTGAAACCGATAAAATAGTTTTTATACCCGTATAATAACAATTAATGAGACGAGTGCATCATGGCAGTGTAATAACAACTATGATACACTCGTCTCATCAGTTTTGATAAAAAAGGGGCATCACTTGTATTGGTTTACCCGATTGAATGAACTGATGAGTTTACGCAAAGCATCGAATTGTTCCTTGCGGAAGCCGACAAGTTTTCCGAGATTATCTTTCTTGCGGTTAAACTTCATCCAGTTGAGCATGTCGTGCTCTTCTATATGATGGCGTGATGGTCCACGTTGGTGTGTTTCAACAAATGCCAATACTTGTTGGTATTTATTTAACCATACCACATCCCTATTCATAGTATTTTGTGTTTAGTATTTAGTTTGTTTGTTTTGTTTGTTTTGTTTTTCCATTGTCACCATCCGAAGGCCTTGGCATCAGACATCCACTGACCTTTGGCTCTGAGCACCTGCTCAATGATATCCCTGCCACAACCATCGCCACCAGCATACTGGCTAACATACAGGCTTATATCCTTAATATCGGAGCAGGCATCCTTGGGGCATACAGGGCAACCACACCTGCTCATCACCTCATAATCTGGAATATCGTCGCCCATATACATAACCTCGGCATCGCTGAAGCCATGGTCGGCAAGAAAACGGTTGTATACATCTATCTTGACAGAGCATCCCATGAAAATATCCTTTACGCCGAGGCCCTCGTATCGCTTGCGAACACTCTCGGTCTTGGCACCGGTAAGGATGGCGATGGTCAATCCGCGCTTCACGGCATACTGTATGGCATAGCCATCGCGGATGTTTACCGTGCGCATGGGTTCGCCGTTGGGATGCAGGGTGATGGTCTGGCGGCTCAGCACACCATCCACATCAAATACTATTGCCTTGATGGCAGTCAGGTCGTAGTTTATCATCTGGTGAGTAAATCGTTTTGAGTCTATTATTTATTCTTTCTTGCTCTGGTTATGTATGCTCAGGCTCATGCGGTCGTAGATTTCTTTGACCAAAGGATTATCGCGGAGCAACTGACTCTGCTTGCGCAGCACATTTTCGTCGTATCTCACTGCGGGACCCGTTTGTGCATCCTGCGGACTCATGCCATGCACCTTTAATGCTGTCTCGTCAATGAGCGGCAGCATAACATCAAAGGGGATGCCATGCGACTCGAGTATGTCGGCAGAGAGGGCATAGCAATGGTTTACGAAATTGCATGCAAACACGGCGGCGAGATGAAGATAGCGACGCGCATCGCTGTCCATACCATACACACGGTTTGATATGTCGCCTGCCAAGGTGTAGGCTGCCGTTTCGGTCTTTTCATCGTTGGCCTCAATGAAGCACGGAATACAACTGAAGTCTACAATGCGCTGTTTGGAGAAGGTCTGCATGGGATATAACACTCCGTAATGCAGGGCCATACCCTCAAACACATTCATAGGCATGCTGCCTGCGGTATGAAGGAAGATACGCTCTTCCCTACCCTTGCACAACTGAGGAATGAGTGTGGGCAGGGCAGCATCGCTCACGCTTAATATAAACACCTCGGTCAATGGCGAAAGCCTGCTGAGGTCATCTACTGGTAACCCTCCTACCCTCTCGGCCAGCATGGTGGCATGATGGATATTGCGACTGTAGATGTTGACAATGTCGTGGCCAGACTTGAAAAGGGCATCAGCCAGATTGGTGGCCAGATTGCCCGACCCTATCATCGAAATCTTCATTCAACCTGATAATTATTGTCGTTATTCTACCCAGCCGTTTACATGCACATTCTCCCACTTCAGGTTGTCTTCATCCTGTGGCTTGCGCTCGTCGGCGGGATGGCCCAATGATAGCACGCAGAGCACACGCATATCGTCGGGCAGGTTGAGAATGCCGCGGCAAACAAGTTCGGCGCTTGTTCCGTCGGCAAGTGAGCGACCACGCATCTGTGCCCAGCATGTGCCCAAGCCGAGTTCTTCTGCCTGATACTGCATGGTGACGGCAGCAATGGAGAGATCCTCAATCCAGCAGTCGGTGTCTTGCTCGTGGGCGGCCAGCACTATGGCCACAGGAGCTTGCTTGAGAAACTGAGAACCATGCTCTTTGGCATCGGCGAGTTTCTCTATGGTCATGGGATTATCTACCACTATGAAATGCCATGCTCGTGTGCTTTTGGATGTGGGAGCCATGAGTGCGGCCCTGACCACGTCTTTCACATCTTCTGCGCTAACCTCCTCGTCGGTGTATTTGCGATGGCTACGTCTGGTTTGCACCAGTGTCTTGAAATCTGTCATAATAATAATAATAAATGGTTTTGCAAATAGTGACCTTTGAACCTCAAAATTATGGTCGCAGGTCTTTCAATCTGCAAAATTAACTATATTAATCCAAAAAATCCCAATTATGTTGTATCTTTTAGATTTAATTTATTATTTTTGCGCTGACAAGCAATATTCATAAACATGCAGGAGGTAGAGGTTAGGATAATAACAAACAGCAACGACATACCGCCTATGGAGGGCAGCAATGTTTTTCATAGCCGCCAACTCTTTTGTATGTATGAGCAAACACCACGCATCAAACCAATCATGATAGTGGCCACCAACAGAGGGGGCACTATGGTGGGACATGTGCTGGCCACGCTGAGGTATCGCTGGACATGGCTGCCTCCTTTTCTCTATACACACTGCCGCATATATGGCGAAGGTTGCTACGACACGCAGATAAGCGACAAGGACAAGGAGGAGGTGTTTGGCAAGATGCTGGCTACACTGACACATGCCATGTCATACCGCGCCTTGTATGTGGAATGGAGCAACCTGAGCAACAAATTGTTTGGTTACAGACACTTCAGAACAAACGGCTATTTCCCCGTGCATTGGATGAGCATACATAACTCTCTGCACAGCATGGCACCACAAGAGAGACTGAGCAGCAAAAGAATCAATAGAATAAAGGCGGCAGAAAGCAAAGGGGTGACCACAGTGCGTGTCAAGAATGATGAGGACTTGGAGGATTTCGTGCGACTGCTCAACAGGCACAACAGAATGAAACCCGTGAGATATATTCCCGACAAGGAATTTTTCCGTGGACTCAAAGACAGAGACGAGGCTGCACTATTCGTAACACGATACCAGGGCAAGACCATAGGATGCTCTTCACTGCTCTTCTCTGACAACGATGCCTTTCTATGGTATACGGCTTTCTTGCGCAAAAGGTATATATGGCTTCATCCAGATTTGATAACCATCTGGCACGCAATAGATTATTCATACAAAAACGGATATTCACATATACGATTTATGGATGTGGGACTGCCATTCAAACGAAACAGGTTTAGGGAGTTTATACTTGGATTCGGAGGCAAACCCGTGAGCGTATACAGGTGGTTTAGGTGCAATGTGGGATGGATAAACAGGGTGCTGTCGTGGTTGTATCGAGACTGATTTCTATCAACATACTACAATAAAAAAGGCAATGATGCGTTATTATTATTGATGAACAGAAGGATAAATACATATACAACGGTTGTGATGCTGATCATGTGGGCGGCATTTCAGACTGTAGGCGCACAGACCTTTACACTCACTGGCAAGGTGGTAGACGAAGAAAACAACGCCATAGAACTGGCATCGGTGTCGTGCGCGCAGCAAGGCAAGATGGTGATGACAGACCTCAAGGGCGAGTTTACCATTACACTCAAAAGCCAAGACAGCGTGGTGGTGAAATTCTCTATGGTGGGATACAACTCACGCAAAAGGGTGTTTAGAAATCCGCGAGGCAAACAGAACGTGAGCATCACACTACCATCAATGGCAGCACTCGGCGAAGTGGTGGTGACGGAAAAGAAACGCCAAACATCGGGCACTGAAAAGATAGATATCAAAGACATAAAGCAAAATCCATCAGCATCGGGCAATGCCGTAGAGGAACTGATACAGCAGCAAGCAGGAGTGTCTACTCACAACGAACTGTCGTCGCAATATAACGTGAGAGGAGGCAGCTTTGACGAAAACTCCGTATATATAAATAATGTGGAGGTTTACAGACCTTTTTTGGTGAGAAGCGGACAGCAGGAAGGACTGAGCATCATCAATGCCGACATGGTGGAAGAGGTTGCTTTCTCATCTGGAGGTTTCGAAAGCAAATATGGCGACAAAATGGCATCGGCACTCGACATCAAATATAAAAGACCAAAGAAAAACGAGGCTTCGTTTACAGCTTCGCTGCTGGGCGCAAACCTCTATGCTGGCATTGCCACTAAGAAGTTTACAATGACACACGGACTGAGATACAAGACAAACAGATATCTGCTCGGTTCGCTGGAAACAAACGGAGAATACAAACCAAACTTCCTTGACTATCAGACATATATATCATATACACCCAACCAAAGATGGACGGTAGACCTGATAGCCAACATATCAGAAAACCACTATAACTTCCGTCCCACAGACCGCGAAACATCCTTTGGCACCATGCAGGATGTAAAATCATTCAAGGTTTATTTCGACGGACAGGAAAAAGACGTGTTTCGCACCCTCTTCGGATCAATGGCCATCACACGACATTTCACACCTAACACACACCTGTCGCTCATCGCATCGGCTTTCTATACAAAAGAACAGGAGACGTATGACATACAGGGGCAATACTGGCTCGACGATTCGCAAACAAGCGAAAACTTGGGTGTGGGCACTTATATGGAGCATGCGCGCAACTTCCTAAAAGGGCATGTGGAGAGTTTCAAAATCATGCTCAACCACAAAATGAAACACCACGACATTGAAGCCGCACTGACTTATAAGATGGAGAAAGTGGAGGAGAAATCAAAGGAATATGAAATGCGCGACTCAAGCGGATATTCAATACCACACACACCCGACAGACTCGACATGATTTATTCGCTCAACTCAACAAACGAAATCAATAGTCACAGACTCGAGGGGTATATACAGGATGCATTCAAATTCTCATCAGGCACCGACAATGCTACCTATTACACACTAAACTATGGAGTGAGATTCAGCCATTGGGCATTCAACAGAGAAACTGTGGTGTCGCCAAGACTCTCGCTGGCCATCATTCCTGCCTTCAACAACGATATCACATTCAGACTGGCCACAGGACTCTATTATCAGACACCATTCTACAAGGAACTAAGAGACACTACAACAGTAAACGGAGTGACTGTTGCTACACTCAACAACAAAATTAAAAGCCAACGTTCCATACACTTCATAGCAGCCATGGACTACAGGTTTAAGGTGAAAGAAAGACCATACAAGTTTACAGCCGAGGCTTACTACAAATTATTATCAAACCTCATACCTTATAACGTCAACAACGTGAAAGTGACATACTATGGACAAAACATGGCGGAGGGACACACGGCAGGCATCGACTTCAAACTGTTTGGAGAGTTTGTGCCTGGTACAGACTCATGGGTCACATTCTCGCTCATGTCTACAAAACAGAAAGTGAACGGCAAAAGTATACCACTGCCCACAGACCAGAGATATGCTATTAACCTGCACTTCACCGACTATTTCCCCGGAACAGACAAATGGAAAATGACACTCAAACTGGCTTATGCCGACGGACTACCCTTCGGACCACCACACAAGGGACTGGAAGGGCTCAACTTCCGTGCACCAGCATATAAACGTGCAGACATCGGCATGAGTTATCGCGCCTATGACAACGACGAACGAAAGGAGCGCAGCATATTCAAAAATATATGGGTGGGCATAGACTGCCTTAACATATTCGGGATAAGCAATGTCAACTCATATTATTGGGTGACCGACGTGACCAACCAGAGATATGCAGTGCCAAACTACCTCACAGGACGGCAAATTAATGGAAAGGTGATATTCGAATTGTAATCCGAACATTGAATAACATACTTGTTAACAATTATTTAATTACAATTTTCTTTAATATCAACAATATTGATTAACTTTGCAGGGAATTTTGAAACAACGACATATTCATTATTATTCATACATTATGAAAGTATCTCATATTGAGCACCTGGGCATTGCTGTCCAGAGCATCGAAGAATCTCTCCCATACTTTGAAAACGTGTTGGGACTAAAGTGTTACAATATCGAAGTAGTAGAGGACCAAAAAGTGAAAACCGCATTCCTCAAGTGCGGCGAAGTGAAACTTGAACTCCTCGAACCCACATCTCCTGAGAGCACCATACAGAAATGGCTCGACAAAGGAAACAAGGGCGTGCACCACGTAGCATTCGCAGTGGAGGACGGAGTGGCAAACGCATTGGCAGAATGCGACGCCAAGGGAATCAGACTAATTGACCAAGCTCCACGCAAAGGCGCCGAAAACCTCAACATCGCCTTCCTGCATCCAAAGTCTACAGTGGGCATCCTTACAGAGTTATGTGAACATTAAGAATTCAAATCCATAAGAGAAATGAGCAAACAATTAGAAAAAATCAAACAGCTTATTGAAAAACGCGAGCAGGCTCGCATCGGAGGCGGAGAGAAAGCCATTGAAAAGCAGCATGCACGCGGAAAATATACTGCAAGAGAAAGAATCGATATGCTGCTCGACGAAGGCAGTTTCGAGGAATACGACATGTTTAAACTCCATCGCTGCACCAACTTCGGCATGGAAAAGAAGCACTATCTGGGAGATGGCGTGGTGACTGGTTCGGGTACTATCGACGGTCGTCTCGTGTTCGTGTTTGCACAGGATTTCACCGTTAATGGTGGTTCGCTCTCCGAAACCATGGCACAGAAGATCTGCAAGATCATGGATATGGCTATGAAAATGGGCGCTCCTGTAATTGGTATCAACGACTCAGGCGGCGCACGTATCCAAGAGGGTATCAATGCCCTGGCTGGATTTGCAGAGATCTTCGAGAGAAACATCCTTGCTTCGGGTGTAATCCCACAGATCAGCGGTATCTTCGGTCCTTGCGCTGGTGGTGCCGTATACTCTCCTGCACTCACCGACTTCACACTCATGATGGAGAACACCAGCTATATGTTCCTAACAGGACCTAAAGTGGTGAAGACCGTGACAGGCGAGGATATAGACCAGGAGCACCTCGGAGGAGCAAGCGTGCATGCCACCAAGAGTGGTGTTACACACTTCACCGCTTCTAACGAGGAAGAGGCCATGCAGATGATTAAGACCCTGTTTAGCTTCATACCTTCAAACAATATGGAGACAGCTCCACGCAAGAAGTGCGACGATCCTATTGACCGCATGGAAGACACTCTCAACGAGATTATCCCCGAGAATCCTAATGAGGCATACGATATGTATAAGGTGATTGCTGCCACCGTAGACAATGGTGAGTTCTTTGAGGTGCAGCCTCGCTTCGCACGCAATATCATCGTTGGTTTCGCACGCTTCAACGGACAAAGCGTGGGTATCGTGGCTAACCAACCATCATGCTATGCCGGTGTGCTCGATGTAAACGCAAGCCGCAAGGGAGCACGCTTCGTGAGATTCTGCGACGCATTCAATATTCCTATCGTTTCATTCGTAGACGTGCCAGGATTCCTTCCAGGTACAGGCCAGGAGTATAACGCTGTTATCCTGCATGGTGCACAGTTGCTCTATGCTTACGGCGAAGCTACAGTGCCAAAGGTTACTGTAACCCTGCGCAAAAGCTACGGTGGAAGCCATATCGTTATGGGATGCAAACAGTTGCGCACAGATATCAACTATGCTTGGCCATCTGCCGAGATTGCCGTTATGGGTGCCTCAGGGGCCGTGGCAGTGCTCTGCGCACGCGAAGCTAAAGAGAAAAAGGAGGCTGGAGAGGATGTTAAGGCATTCCTGGCTGAGAAGGAAGAGGAATACACAGAAATGTTTGCCAATCCTTATCAGGCTGCCAAGTATGGCTATATAGACGATGTCATCGAGCCACGAAACACCCGATTCCGCATCTGCAGGGCTCTGGCTCAGCTTGCAACCAAGCGCGAGGCTCTGCCTGCCAAGAAGCATGGCAATATCCCTATGTAAGGATAGAGCCATGCACCATCTCAAAATGAATGGAATATGAAAGAAACAAACGAAGAAGTATATGCGGCCATCGCACTGGCGCTGCATGAATTCAAAGGCAACAACGTGCACGATAAGGAGTCGGGCATGATTACCATTGCCGAGAAGCAGTCGCAGTGGAATTTCTTCCATCAGACTATGACTGCGTGTCCAAAATAAACGTAAGTAAATATGAAAGAATACAAGTATACCATCAACGGCAAAAAATTTGAAGTGGCCATAGGCGACATCAAGGATGATATTGCCGTGGTGACAGTGAACGGACAGGAATATAAGGTGGAGATGGAACCAGAACCCGTAGAGGAGAAGCCTCAGGTGGTGGTTCGTCCTGTTGCACCACAGCCTGCCGCTGCACCAAAAGAGAATGCGTCAAGCCGATTCTCATCAAATGCTGTTAAGGCTCCGCTGCCTGGTGTAATCGTGGATATCAAGGTGAGCGTAGGCGATAACGTTGACATCAACCAGACTGTTGTGGTGCTCGAGGCCATGAAGATGAACAATAACCTCGAAACAGAAATAGCTGGTACTGTCAAGGAGATATGCGTACAGCCTGGACAGAGCGTGATGGAAGGCGACCCACTCGTGATTATCGAGTGATAAACAAAAAGATATAGCATGTCCATCTGTTTGCATTACACAATGTGATGGATGGCATGCTATATATGATATACTTAGCTCCTGCTTGTGAAAGCAGGAGCTTTTTTAATACATTTATAGAGTATTGTTTGCCTTGGGAAATACCACTGTGGGCTTGTATGTCTTGGCTTCTTCAAAATCCATCAGTGCATAGGAGATGATGATGCATGTGTCGCCCACCTGAACCTTACGTGCTGCAGCACCGTTAAGGCAGATGGCACCAGAGCCTCTCTCGCCCTTGATGATGTAGGTCTCAAAGCGTTCACCATTGTTGTTGTCCACAATCTGAACCTTCTCGCCGGCAATGAGGTTTGCTGCATCCATGAGGTCTTCATCTATTGTAATGCTGCCCATATAGTTGAGGTTTGCCTCGGTAACCGTAACACAATGGAGCTTAGATTTCATTACTTCTATCATCATAGTTGCTTGTATTTAATATGGTCAATGAGTCTGATTGGGGTGGCACCACAGAATACCGTGATGCATCCTACTATATAGTCGCTGTCTTCCCATGAGCTGACATCCTGAAGGGTGTTTCCATCAACGATTGAAAAATACTCTACATCCAGTCCGTCTACGCTATTGATGTTGCTCACCACATAGTCGTGGGTTTCGGTCAGACTATGGGTCTTGGCATATTTAATGCTCTCCTTGAGGGTGGCATAAATACGTGGGGCAATGGCGCGCTCATTGTCTGCCAGCAGGGTGTTGCGGCTCGACATGGCCAAACCATCTGACTCTCTCACAATCTCACACTCCACAATCTCAACATTTAGTTGCAAACTCCTTACCATGGCTTTCACTACGGCAATCTGCTGCCAGTCCTTCTCGCCAAAATAGGCACGGTCGGGACGGGTGATATAAAAGAGCCTGCTCACCACCTGGCATACACCATTGAAATGACCCGGACGGTGCTTGCCCTCCATGACTGTTGACACAGGAGGAAACTCAAACTGGCGGGTGTCGGGGATTGGATACATCTCCTCTACGGATGGCGCAAAGACATAGTCGGCACCACATGATTCCAGCAGAGCACAATCGCTGTCGAGAGTGCGAGGATAATTCTTTAAATCATTCTTATCGTTGAATTGTGTAGGATTTACGAATACAGACACTACTGTCACATCGTTATCCTTGACACTGCGCTTCACGAGGGAAGCATGACCATCGTGAAGTGCGCCCATCGTGGGCACCAAACCCACTGACTTACCTTGCTTACGAGCATCAAAGAGCTCGTTTTGCAGTTCTACAATGCTATGAAATTTTTTCATTATACCTATACGTTTTTAACGATAGTTCTTCAAATTCGGTGCAAAATAACAACTTTTTTATCAAACAAGGAAAAGAAAAAGTAAAAATATGCCAAATAATATCTAATTTTTATGAGAAAAGCAGAAGAAAATGCTTATTTGCAAAAAAAAAATCGTATCTTTGCAGAAGTTTAAACTATTATACACCATGGCAAAGAAAGTATTATTTATTAACACAGAGATTACTCCTTACGTACCAGAAACACCATTGTCTCTGTTGGGCAAGAGTGTACCCCAGGCCATTCAGGAAAAAGGATTCGAAATCCGTACATTCATGCCCAAATGGGGTATCATCAATGAGCGTAGAGGACAACTGCACGAGGTCATACGACTTTCGGGCATGAATCTCATTATAGATGATACCGACCATCCACTCATCATCAAGGTGGCATCCATACAGGGTGCGAGACTGCAGGTATACTTCATCGACAATGACGACTATTTCACAAAAAGGCAGATGGGAATGGATGCTGATGGCAACGAATATGGCGACAACGGTGAGCGAGCAATCTTCTTTGCGCGCGGAGTGCTGGAAACTGTAAAGAAACTACGCTGGGTGCCAGATGTAATACATTGCCAGGGATGGATGAGCGCCGTGGTGCCACTATATATCAAACAGGCATATCAGGACGAGCCTTCTTTTGCCAATACAAAGGTGGTCACCTCTCTCTTTGGACCAGAACTCAAGGGTTCGCTGGGAGACAATTTCAAACAGTGTATCGAATTTAAGGACATCACTGCTGAAAGCCTCAAAGGATACAAGGATGATTTCGACATAAACGAACTATATAAGATGGCTATCGACTATTCAGACGGATTGGTGGTGGCCACAGACGACATATGCACGGATACAGCCGAATATGCCGCCAGCAAAAACATACCAATGATTAAGCATCCCGAGGATAACATCGCAATGGCCTATTCAGACCTCTACGATAAAGTGATGGGAGAACAGCAATAACACATTAACAAACAAAATGAACAACAGAATAACAAAATGGACTGCAGCTGCAATGATGATGGCGGCTGTAATCTGCTCTTGCGACGACACCACAGATATGGTGGGTGGCTCACTCACCGATAATAACGACATCTTTCAACAGACATCACTGGTGTTTGATAATGTAAAATCGCGCTCAATACAGGTTGACTCGGTGCTCTCATCTGGCAGATATTCTTATCTCGGACATATCAAAGACCCAGAGACAAACACTTACGTAACAAGCCATTATACTGCACAATTCTCCATACAGCCCACATTGACCGGTGAAACTATGTTTCCTGCCAAAGATAGCATCAGAAGCCTCGAAAACGGATTGGTGATGGCCGACTCATGCAAGATGTTTATACATATCTACTCATCAATGGGCGACACTCTCAATCCTATGAAACTATCGGTGCAGGAAATGGCAAAACCAGTGGAGGAAGGCAGACAGTATTACTCAAACTATAATCCCGAAAACGAAACGGGAATGCTGCGAAACGACGGCAACCAGATTTTCAAAACCAAGATGTATACACCCGTTGACCTCAACCTGACCGACTCGCTGCGCGGACTGATATACAACGGACAAAACGTGATGTCGCTCAAACTCGACCTCAACGATGAGTATACAGACATGAAGGGCAACAAATTCAACAACTATGGCACTTACATAATGCGCAATTATTATGACAACCCCAAGAACTTCGACAATACATATAATTTTGTGCATAATGTAAATCCAGGATTCTATGTAAAGTCGGTGGGTGGTTCGGGCTCCATGTCGATGGTATACCTCACCGAACTATGCGTTTATTTCAGATATGAGTCATACGACAGCATCTATAAGGGGTCTCTGATCATCTCGTCTACAGAAGAGGCCATGCAGACTTCGCAAATCATCAACGACAAGAAGTCGATAGCCAAATTGCTTGAAAATGCCAATGATACATGCACATTCCTCAAGACTCCTTCGGGATTGTTTACAGAGGTGGAACTGCCCGTGGAAGACATCATAAACGGGGGAAACAATGGGGTGCTGAGTTCGGCAAAAATCGAGTTCACACGATTGAATCCCTCTGATGAAAACACCAAGATTCCCGCACCCTCATATCTGCTTATGGTGCCTAAAGACAGCCTCTTCTCAGATGGAACCTACAAGACCTTCTTTGAGAAAAAGAACCTGCCAGACTACAAATTCAGCTATCTGGCATCGCTCAACAAGTCAACAAACAAGTATTCGTTCAACAATATTTCTAACTTGATCAACAACATGTATGACAACAAACAAAAGGGCAAGGCCAGCACTGATTGGAACAAGGTGATACTGGTGCCCGTAACTGTCACATACAGTGCATCAAGTTCTACCACCATCACCAATATTACCAATACGATGACACTGAGCAGCGCACGTCTCGTGGGAGGTAGCAACAACCATCATGAACCGCTCTCTATCAGCGTAGTATACACAAAAAGAGAAGAATAAATCAACTCTGTAGAGATGAATTAGTCAACTCTGTAGAGAAGAATAATGAATACTTCTGTAGAGAAGAATATGAACAACTGATTATGGCAGACAATTTTCTGGAGAAGCATCGCGAGGAATATGAACTGAAGAAACAGAATTATCTACGCAAGCTCAAGCATCTGCCCAAGATAAAGCATCGTCGTCTTGACAAACCAGAGGACGATGCTTTATAATTATATCACAAATATGGGCTCATGACTAATACCCCGTGTTTGATATGGTAACTTACATTGTAAATTTCTTTACTGGTGAAGAAGATAAGGGGGCATACTTTGCTTTGCAATCTTCAAAATGTAGTAGTGAACATGGAACTTATCAACAAAAGAATTAAAGCTTTATCGACAGATTGAATTGAGGGGAGCAGGGGACCCTCAAGAATAACTGTTCTTACATCACAAGAATAACTGTTCTTACATCACAAGAATAACGGTTCTTGTACCACAAGAATAACGGTTCTTGCATCACAAGAATAACTGTTCTTGTACCCTAAGAATAACTATTCTTGTACCCTAAGAATAACTATTCTTGTACCCTAAGAATTACTTTTATTTTTCTCAAATGATAATTTCAGCCACGAAATATTTGAAGATGGATATGAAAAATTCTCAGGCCTAAAAGG
>JALFPC010000064.1 GCA_022782305.1 Prevotella sp.
TTGCCGATGTCTGCAGGATCTACGAGGCTCTGCACATACACGTTAGTCCATGCCTCACCTCGGTCTTTCTTTTCTATGGCAATGCTCTTGACCTTGCTATTACTTACCTTTGCCTTGCCATATCCCAGCATCTTTACAGACTCGGCCATATCTATCTGGGTGCCATCGGCAGTAATCACAGCCATGGTCTTATGGTCGAGGGCCTTGCCATTGCCATTGATGAAAGCATACACAGCATCTGAGGTGTTGATGATGTTGTCCCATATCTGTGTGCGCTTCTGCGAGAGTAGCCATCTCTTCATGCCACTGATGGTGGCCGTATCCTCGGGTGTCACCATCTGCAGGGCTTCAATGGCCGCCGTCTGAGTTGGTATGGTATAGTCGCGCCATGAGTAGGTGGCTCTGCGTGTATTGTAATACATGCCAAGGTTGGCATCGCTCACGAGATATTCCTTCAGGCTGCGTGCATAATCGGCAGCCATGTTTTTTTCGCCACGCTTTGCCAGTATCACTGTGGTCATGGCCTTGTCTTGTATGGTCTGACTCTTGATATTCTTTTTGATGAGTGCCATCAGATAGTCGGCAGCCTCTTTTGCCTCTCCGCTCAACTTACGGTCGGCCAATGCAGCCACATACATATATCTCAGGGCATTGATAGTAGGACGGCGCTCCACGGTCTTCGGGCGCTTCTTCAGTTCCTTCATCTCTTTTATCAGTTGCTTGTCCATATAAGCGTATGCTTTCTTGAGCATCGCCTCTGTGCCATTGTTGCCCGTTATGTTGCTGACTCTTGTGAGCATCTCGCTCACCCATACGGTCAGGAAGAGGTTGCCATCCATGCCCTTCCACCATGCAAACGAACCATCGGCATGCTGCAGTGCGCCCAACTTATCCATACCTGCCGCGATGCGGTTTGATATATTATTATTGTCGAAGAATTCGCTTAGTCGTGCCATCCTGTCGGCTTCGCTCTCGGCATCTGCCATCCATGGTGTCTCCCTAAGCATTATCTCCTTAAGGTCCTCATTCTGCTGCAAACGACTGGTGGCATTGCCGTCAGCCTGCTGCCAAGCATCCACAGCATTCTTGATGTTGGGATAGAGGGTAGCCACATGCCTGCCCAGCATGTTGGCATAGAGGGCTGCACACTGGTCCACGACATTGTCTGACTTCGGCAGGGCCACAGATGGCAGGGCCTGCACCACCATCCATGCGGGATTGGCGCTATGCTCCACCATGATATTCTTCACCTCACCGCCTTTTGTTTTCATCTCAGCCATATTGATTGTCTCTATGCCTGGGGCGATCTGTGTGATGGTTCTGCTCTGTGTGATCATCTGTTTGTCTGACAATACAGGCAGATAGTGCTGCTCGGCATCGGTGTGTTTGCCGTTGTCGGCCTTTACCACGCAAACGAGCAACTGCTCCTTCTTTGGTCTGAATGTAAACGACACTGTGGCTGTGGCATTGGCACCCACCTCAAAGGATTTGCGCTCTGTCATCACTGTTTCTCCCGTTTCTGGGTCTTTGAGTGTTATGGTGGCTGTGCCCTTGGTGGCATCTTCGGTCATATTGCTGATGCGTGAGATGATGATTGCTCTGTCGCCCACTCTCACGAAGCGTGGCATGTTGGGCTGCACCATCAGTTCCTTTTGCGCTATGGTCTTGCCTTCTATGTATCCTGTCATCACATCCTTGGTATGTGCCACTCCCATGAAGCGCCATGTGGTGAGTGCATCTGGCAGTGTGAAGGCTATGCTCACGGCACCCGTAGAGTCGGTATGCAGGCTTGGATAGCAGAAGGCAGTCTCGGCCAAATTGTCTCTTATCACATCCTTGTCGTCAGCAGTCTCCTCTACAGCAGTGCTCTCAGTATTTTCTTTCTTATTCACTGCGCCTCTCCCCCTGACTTTAACATCGTTGCTTGCCTCTGGTGCTACCGCCTCAACACAGTCAAATACCTTAGCAGCAGACATCATTAGTTTGGGTTGCCCTCCTACTCTTACTGCTAATTCTTTAAATCCATTGAATTGGTATGGGGGATAGAAGCGTCCGAAGAGTTGCTCATCGAGATGTGATGGTTGGAATGAGATGGTCTTCAACCACTGTCGCTGTGCTG
This sequence comes from Prevotella sp., assembly GCA_022782305.1. GTDB lineage: Bacteria > Bacteroidota > Bacteroidia > Bacteroidales > Bacteroidaceae > Prevotella. The sequence goes on from JALFPC010000064.1 coordinate 2,120, forward strand.
CTGCTATTATCGACTCCTGCCAAGAGCGTGTGCCTGCCACCGACATGTATGGCTGCGACACATAGGGATTGTTGGCAAAGCCGAGGCTGTGTGGTACTATCATGTCGAGCGAAGAGTCATACAAAGTGGCAAAGAGCGATGCGTCTGTCATTTTGCCATCTGGTCTCTTCACGGTGAGTGTCCATGTTTCCTGCTGTCCCGGTGTCAGTCGGTCGCGGAAGGTGGTCCATGCCATATCGAGGGTTTTCGTTGGCAGCGGTCGGCGTATGCTGGCGGTATGGTTATACATCTTGCCGTTTTTAACCCATGAATAGCAGAGGGTCAGTCCATTGCCATATTCTTTCTTGTATACAAGTTTGCGGTTGATAATATGGTTGCTGATGGTGGTGGTGCCCTTGTCCACAATCTTGTTGCCAGCCAGGAGGTAATACATTATATATACATCCCGGTCTGACGAGCCCACCTGCATGGTTACGGGTGTCTTGGCATCTTCGAAATGGTCTGCAGAGAGATAGAACCAGTCATCGGTGGTCACGCATGGACGTTTGTCGTCGAGATTAAATGTCACCACCTCGGTTTTTATTGTGTCTTGCTGGCAGATGGCCTCAACGGTATGCTTGCCAGATGCCAACCGTTTGCTTATGTGGCATGGTGTGATGGTTTGTGCCTCCACCCATTTGCCGCCATCTATGCGGTATCTCAATGGCGATGCCATGTCGGCACCTGCGGCATTGCGGTAATGGAAGGTGATGGCAGTGAGAGAGTCGGCAAGCACCTTGTCGGGCAGGTCGCAAGATAGCATGGTCTCACGTGTACCATAGGGCAACGAGAGCACTGCCTCATGCGATTCGCCAGCCATATCGGTAACCTTCACCCGGGCCTTGAACGAGAAGAAGAGAGCGGGCTTTCCCTTTATCTGCGGCATGTCAATGGGTACTCTTATCTCGAAATGTCCGTAATTATCGGTGATGGTACTGTCGGTACTTATGCTCTTGGTTCCCAAATATTGCATACACCCATCATCGAGCATGAAATGGCGGAGGAAGGGGTTCCACCAGAATGCCCTCTCTCGTGTCACGCTATAGGTGACGGTGGCATTCTGCACGGGCACACCAGCAAATGAGGCTGCAGTGGCTCTCACCACCACGGTGTCGCCCTCGCCATAACGCTCTTTCACCTCTGGCAACTGTATGCGGAATGTGGGGCGCTTATACTCCTCAACTCTAACCATCGCCGATGAGTAATGGATGTTTACTCTCCATGCGCCGCCCAGACGACCCTTTGGGATCACGAAATCCACTGAGCATTTGCCATAGTCGTCGGCAGTCACGTCTTTTGTTTCCACCACCTTGCGGTTGGCATCCATGAGTGTGGCAGTAACCTTCTCTCCAGCCCTCACCTTGTCATTGAAGCATGAGTCGGAGATATAGAGCACCGTGGATGCGTGGATGGTCTGACCAGGACGGTAAATAGCCCTGTCTGTCATTACTGGCGACTGATCATTTGTTGTCTCGTTGGCTTTGCCTGCATAGAAATAGGCAGACACATACGATCTCTTGTATGCCTTATCGTTGTCGGTATACACATACACATTATTCCTATGCTTGGAATCGGCGTCTACCTTTGCATTCTTTACTGGCTTGCCGCTTTTTGAATCAACCACGGTATAAACTTTCTCCTTGTTGGGCAGCATGGTGGCCACCACAAAGAGGTTGCTGACATGATAGAGCATGCGCACATTGTCTGACACGTTTGGCGATGTCACCTCAATGAGGTATACACCCTTGGGCAGTGGGGCTATGAGCACTGAGTCGTTGATGGTTTGGTATGGTGGAACTCCATGGTATTCTTTCTTCATGATACGCTCTTCCATGAGTGTCATCTTCTGCTTTATCTTCCTGTAGTCCTTGCTGTCTGAGGGGTTTAGTTCGGTCTTTCCGTCGAGGTTGGTGCGATATATGTTTACTGTTATGCTGGTCACATTCCTCATATCGCTCAGATGCAGCCATGACTGCTCATCGTCTCTCACCATCACATCATCCATCTTGGCCTCAAAGCCTGGAAGGGTGAGAGCCATCTCCTCGTTTCTCAGACTCTTGGCACCCTGCCATGCTCCCCATTTATCGAGGGCATAATGGATATAACTTATCTTATCTTCAATGGTCACATCATCAAACTGTTTCATGCACTCATATCGGTAGATGGCAGCCTCTCCGGCCACGTCGAGATCCTCATATCTGTCGATGAGCGAATCGATGAAATGCACTTTCTCCGATTTTCTGAGTTTGTCCTTCACGGGGGCGTCTTTATACTCCTTGAGCAGTTCGAGTGCCGATATGCATGTGGCCCTTCTGTTGCCGCTCTTGCTATAATAGTCGTAGAGTGGTTTGAAGTTATGTGTTTCATAACCTATCACGCTGAGCAGGTCATTGCCAAACACCTGCGCATTATATCCTTTCACTATCACGGGTTCATAATCGTCGGCTTTCACCTGTGCCAGTTTATCGGGATGTGCCATGGCCTCCTGGCGATAGTGTTCTGCCAAGGATTTGAGGCTGTCATTCTTTGCGCCACTCATCTCGCCATATATTCTGTAGAGCACAGCAGAGAGCACGGCCCTGGCGGCAGGGTCTTGTTCTGACTTCTGTCGCTTGGCTATTATCTCCACCACACTATTTAGCGAGTCGGGGTTTACATCATTTATAGCGGAGGCATATTCCACGCTTGCTTTCACCCATTGTCCGTAGTGGCGGTCGTTGTCGGCCATGGTCATGATACGTTTCAGGATGTCTGCTTTCTGCTGAGGCAAGTCTTTGCGGTCGGCCTCGCTCACCTGTTTCCACATATTGCTGTAGGTCTGGGCAAAAGCGCCAGTCCAGAGCATCATCATAATAATTATCGCAAACAGTTTCTTCATAGTCATGATAGTTGTCGTTATATATACCAAAAGACATAGTTTTTACAAAGGTACGATAATTATATGAGAAAAGAATAATAATGTAGGCAAAATATTGAAAGCGTTTTGTATTTTTAGCAAATGTTCACTACCTGCTCCCGAGTGTATACACCTATGCTTAGGAGTTCTTTTCATATTCCTCCCATTCTTTCATGGCCTGCTGCCAATCGGTGGTTTCGCCTGCTGCCACAGACTCTGCGGCCTTGACAGCCATGTCGCGCTCACGGTCGCGTGCCCGTTTCTCTTTCATTGCCGCTATGGTGGCATCGTCGAGTATATGGATGGCGCCACGACCTATGGCAGCCATGAGTTCTTCTCGTCCGAAGGCTTTGCCCTGCTCATTGAAGTCAGAGATATTGAATTCGAAGTTGACTCGCAACTGATGTCTTATCTGCTTTTGCTGAAAGCGTGTGCCGCTATTCTTTCGCTCCAACAGTTTGCCTATTATGTCTATCTCGTGTTGTGAAAACTTGTTTCTACCCATGATAATATTATTAATTTGTTTGTATGAGTTAATCTTGCACTGCAAAAGTAACAAATAAAAG
>JALFPC010000095.1 GCA_022782305.1 Prevotella sp.
AAGAACAACTATTATAATAGTACAAGAACAACTGTTATAAGGGTGCAATAACAACTATTCTTAGGGGCCCCGCCTCCTATAACCGATACCTTGATATAGCGGAAAGGGAGATAAAAACATGTCATTTCATAAAAAAAAGAGAAAAGGTATACGAGTTTAAACAAATTATATTAACTTTGCCACAGAAAAGAGAACAAAATCATACAAATTGTATCAAGATTAAAAGAATATACGAACCATGAGAAGAGTGATTATGATGATAATGGTCATGATGATGGCCTTGACGGTTGCCAATGCCCAAAGCATGTTAGACAAGGCACGCGAGAAGGAATTCAAGACCAAGATGAAGCAACTGAAAAAGGAGAAATGGCAGTTGTTTGGTTCGTCGCGTACCCTCGAGGTACTACTGCTCAAGCATTATGAGAAACTGGAAGCCACAGAGTCGGGCGCTTATGAGGTGGTGGGTGTATGCTCACGCTATAAGCTCGACCATCTGGGTCATAGTGCCGCCGTGGCCAATGCCTACAACCAATATGCGCAGAATGCGAGCAATCATGTGAAGGGCCGATTGCTGAGCGAGATGAAGAACAACGGCGCCGACACGAGCAAGGACGTGGATGCCTTTGCAGCCATCTATGAGGCCGAAGTGGAGAAAGAGATTCGCAACGACCTGCAGGAGTCCTTTGCCATCTATCGCGAACTGGGCAAGGGTGAGAAGACCATGCAGGTATTCTTTGTGGTGAATGCCGATGCTGCCACAGCCTCACGACTCAGAGCCATGGAAAACGCTATCCGCGAAAGCGAGGCCGCACTACACCTTAGCGGTCTGGCCAAGGAGATAGCAAAAGAATCTTTCTGACATCACAATAGCACAAAAAAGGAAAAAGATAAGAACAATGAAGATGACACACACACTGTATATGGCCATGGCGCTGCTGATGATGCCACTGGCAATGACTGCACAGACATGGGAGCAAGTGAAGGGCAACAACCTATATCTCTATGGCGAGGGACGCGGCAGTTCCATCGACGAGGCAGACAAGCAAGCCTTAGGCGACCTGATAAGCAAGATAGCAGTATCGGTGAAGAAGGAAACCAAAAATAATGACCGCCAGCAGGTTAAAGGAGTTCAACTGATCGAGGAGTCGCAATTCGAATCGTCGGTGAGCACATACGCCAATGCCACCCTTACCAATACCGAGAGGGTGATAATACAAAACGAGCCCGATGCCCACGTGGGCAGATGGATAAAACGCAGCGAAATAGACAAGATATTCGAGCAGCGCATATTCAAGATCAAGGATATGGTGAGCATGGGCCTGAAAGCCGAAACGAAAGGCAAAGTGGACGATGCACTTCGCCAACTCTATTGGGCATTCATTCTGCTCAAATCACTACAGCATCCTAATGCAGTGACATTCAAATACAATGACACCGAGCACCTGCTCATCACATGGATACCACAGAAAATGAACGAGATATTCGATAATATTGAGGCACGCATGACAAAACGCGAGGGCAACAATATCGAACTCTTCATATCATACAAGGGGAAACCAGTAAACAGCATAGACTATACCTATTTCGATGGCAAGGGATGGAGCTCCATCTACAGCGCACGCGACGGACTGGGAGTGCTTGAACTGGCACCTGGCAGCATAGGCAACAAATATCAGTTGAAATATGAGTTTGAATACCGCGGACAGGCACGCATAGATCAGGAAGTGGAAGCGGTAATGAACGTGGTGAAGAGCACACCCATGCGCAATGCCTATGCCAACATTGCCACCGACAAGGCAAGCAACGCACCATCGGCAACCATTGCCGCACAGACATTCACAGACACCGATGAAAAATGCGCCCCTGCACAGGTGAGCAACGCTGCATCATACCAGACCATAGCCGATAAGATGACCACCGCCATAAGATCGGGCAAACACGAGACAATACGCACCCTCTTCACCACCGACGGATGGGATATATACACCAAGATGATAAAATACGGCAATGCCAAAATCATGGGAGTGCCCAAATGGACGTTTAACAAGAGCGGCGACTATGTGATGGGACGTGGCATGAAGATGGCATTCTCATTCAAGTCGGGCCTAAGGAAATCATTCGTTGAAGACATCGTGATATCCTTCGACAGCAGCATGAAGATATGCAATGTGGCATTCGGACTGGGCAACACCGCCGCCGACGACATACTGAACAAGGGAGAATGGAACGAGAAGACACGACTGGCTCTGATGAACTTCCTTGAGAACTACAAGACAGCCTACGGACTGAAAAGGCTCGATTATATCAGTTCGCTCTTCGATGACAATGCAGTGATCATAGTGGGCAAGGAGCTGAACACCATGGTGATGACCAAAAATAACGAAATGGGCGTGGCCACAATCAAAAACAACAAGATAATACAGAAAAACAGATATACCAAAAACCAGTATCTCAAAAATTTAGCACATTGCTTCAATAGCAATGAGTATATAAACATACGATTCTCCGACAATGACTTGAGAAAGTTACAAGGTGGCGGCGAACTGTATGCCATACAGATAGCGCAGGACTACTATTCATCGTCATACGGCGACAAGGGCTACCTCTTTCTGATGGTTGACATCAACGACCCCGACAAACCCGTGATCAAGGTGCGCACATGGCAACCAGACAAAGACCCTAACTTCGGACTGTATGGTCCTGGCGACTTCTAAGAAATGCTCTTTGTAGCTTCTGCAAGCCACTGGCGATGGTCATCATCGAGCAGTGGCGAAAGTTTGGCATACACATCGGCATGATAGTTGTTGAGCCACGCTTTCTCCTCGGCAGTGAGCATGTCTATATTGACTGGGGCAAGGTCGATGGGACAAAGGGTGAGAGGCCGCATCTGCAGGAACTCACCAAAGTCGGTAGTCATGTATTTCTCTATTATCATCGTGTTTTCTATCCTCACACCGAAACGGCCACTGACATAAATGCCAGGTTCGTCGGTCACCGTCATACCCTCAAGCAATGGGGCAGGACGATACTCCATACGAATCTGATGAGGGCCCTCATGCACATTAAGATAGGAACCCACACCATGACCGGTGCCATGCAGATAGTTGTAGCCGTATGACCACATATCCTTGCGGGCAAGAGCATCGAGTTGGGTGCCGCTGGCTCCCTTGGGAAACTTAAGCATGGCCAACTGAATGTTACCCTTGAGCACAAGGGTATACACAAGGCGCTGCTCATCGGTAACGGGACCGAGGGCTATGGTACGGGTGATATCGGTGGTGCCATCAAGATAATGGGCGCCACTGTCGAGAAGCAACAGTCCCTCAGGGCGCAAGGGCATATCGGTGGCAGGGGTGGCCTCGTAATGCACTATGGCTCCATGCTCCTGATAGCCTGCAATGGTATCGAAGGAGAGGTCGACGAAGAGGTCCTGGCTCGCACGCAACTCACGCAACTTGTCAGACACCGAGATCTCGGTCTGGCCGCCAGCCTCGACGGCCGGTCGCAACCAGCGCAGAAACTGCACCATGGCCACACCATCACGCATCATGGCATTGTCGAAACCCTTTATCTCCACCTCGTTCTTCACAGCCTTCATCATCGGCAGGGGCGAAGGGATGTCGGCCTTGCGACAGGGCGTCTTGGCATAGAGAGTGTAGGGAGTCTCGTTGGGATCCATTAGCACCTTGTCAAAAGGGTCTAAATGTTCGAAGGCATGGCTTACATCCTCGTATGGCAACACGGTGATATTGTTTCTGTTAAGATAGGTGGCAGCTTGCTCCGACAATCGCGATGCATCTATATACAAGGCGGCATCGTGGTGAGCAACCACAAGATAAGACACAAACACAGGATTGCAGTGCACATCGGCGGCACGCAGGTTGAGCAACCATGCTATATCGTCGAGCGATGATATGAGTATAGCCTGTAGGCTGTGCTCGGCAAGGAAAGACCTGAGACGCTTTAACTTCCTGTAGATATTCTCGCCTGCGTATGCCACATCATGCAGCACCACTTTGGAGGAAGGTCTGGCAGGACGGTCATTCCACACATAATCAAGCGGATTATAATTGGTGCGCACGGTGATGCCACCACGGCTGCGCATCTCTTGTTTGAGCTCCTGCACAAAAGCATAACTATTTGTCCACCCATCTATGCCCACCTCGGTCTTTCCGCTCACCATGAGCCTCTGACTGAGCCACTCGGGTATGGTGGGGGTGCCAGCAATGCGCTCTTTCATCAGTTGGATGCCAGAAAAGCGCAACTGCCGCTCGGCAGCAAGGAAATAGCGTGAGTCTGTCCACAAGGCAGCATCGAGGCCTGCTACGACCACCGTTCCTGCCGAGCCATCAAACCCCGACACATATTCGCGGCACTTCCAATGGTCAGGCACATACTCGCCATTATGAGGATCAGTACTGGTAAAAATATATGCCCCCAGACTCTCGCGGTCCAGTTCCACTCGTATCTCTGCTAACCTATTTGAAATATCACCCATATCTTTTTGCTATTTGGACATTGCAAAGGTAATAGTTTTCAGAATTAATAACAAATTAAAGGCAAAAAAAATATGCGAAGATGGATATTTTTTGTATCTTTGCGGTGCAAAACAAGCAGGATACATACATCAATTAAATATTATAAAGAATTATGGCATTAACAAACGAGAAACTCACAATCGTCGGCGCAGCCGGTATGATTGGTTCCAACATGGTGCAGACAGCGCTCACCATGGGTCTTACCACAGACATTTGTCTTTATGACGTCTTTTCACCTGAGGGTGTAGCAGAAGAGATGCGTCAGAGTGGATTTGAGGATGTTAAGATTACAGCCACCACAGATGCAGAAGAGGCTTTCACCAATGCTAAGTATATCATTTCTTCGGGTGGTGCACCACGCAAAGCTGGTATGACACGCGAGGACCTGCTCAAGGGCAACTGCGAGATTGCTGAGGGTCTTGGCAAGAATATCAAGAAATACTGCCCCGATGTTAAGCACGTGGTTATCATCTTCAACCCTGCTGACCTCACAGGTCTCGTTACCCTGCTCTACTCTGGTCTTAAACCATCGCAGGTGACCACACTGGCAGCTCTCGACTCTACACGTCTGCAGAGCGCACTGGCCAAGAAATTCAATGTTATGCAGAGCGAGGTTAAGGGTTGCGCCACATACGGTGGCCATGGCGAGCAGATGGCTGTGTTCGGTTCACATGTAACTATAGCAGGCCGCAAACTCACCGATATTATCGGCACAGATGAGTTCTCAGAGGCTGAGTGGGAGCAGATGAAGACTGATGTGACCCAGGGTGGTGCCAAGATCATCGAACTGCGTGGTCGCTCTTCTTTCCAGAGCCCAGCTTATCTTTCTGTAGAGATGATCCGTTCTGTTATGGGCGGCGAGAAATTCCGTTTCCCCGTAGGCACATACGTATGCAACGAGAAGTATAACCACATCATGATGGCTATGAACACCACTCTCGACACTACAGGTGCTCACTATGAGATGCCACAGGGCACTGCTGAGGAGAACGCCAAACTGGATGCCAGCTATGAGCACCTCTGCAAGATGCGCGACGAACTGGTTACTCTCAATATCGTGCCAGAGATTGCTAAGTGGAACGAGATTAATCCAAACCTGTAAGAGTATCAAGATATTGGGATATTTCTCAATATCATCAAGGTATAAGAATAGTGCAGGGTGTGTCAAAGATGGCACACCCTGTTGCTTTTTTATTGTGTGCGGCGAGTTGCCACACCTCCCTTTATAGGCGACTGAGGAATTTGTCGCGGTCTACGATGAAGCGCAGGTGTGTGCCCTTGCCGATGAGGGCACCATCGCAGTATGCCTCTATATCAAATGATAGTTTCTTGCCATCCACGGCAGTGAGCACAGCAGTGGCTTCCACCTCAGCACCCACAGGAGAGGGTTTGACATGCGATGACTCTATATGCCCACCCACGGTGGTGCAACCCTCAGGCAAATGGTTGGCTACGGCCAACATGGCGGCATTCTCCATGAGTGCCATCATGGAAGGAGTGGCAAACACGGGCAGGTCGCCCGACCCCATGGCAATGGCTGTGTTGGCATCAGACACTATGGTCTTGCTTGTATACTTCAGTCCTGTTTCCATATTCATTGTGATATTATTTACTGATTATTTCGCATATTGACTGCAAAGTTAAACAAATTATTTGTAATTTTGCAACCGACAACAGAATAATAAGTCAACAAAGGAATAAAAACAATAATAACAAAGACTATTATGGCACTGATAAAATCTATCAAGGGACTAACCCCCAAATGGGGCAAGGACTGCTATTTCAGCGAAAACGCCACCATCGTGGGCGAAGTGACTATGGGCGACGAATGCTCTATATGGTTTAATGCTGTGGTACGTGGCGATGTGGCACCCATCACCATTGGCAACCGCACCAACGTGCAGGACGGTTCATGCATACATGTGACCAACACTACGGGACCGACAGTGATAGGCAACGATGTAACGATAGGCCATAATGCCACCGTGCATGCATGCACCATACACGACGGAGCACTGATAGGCATGGGCGCCACCCTCCTCGACCATTGTGAGATTGGCAAGGGGGCTGTAGTGGCTGCAGGCGCATTGGTATTGCAGCACACTAAGATTGGCGACCATGAGCTGTGGGGCGGCGTGCCTGCCAAGTTCATCAAAAAGACAAGCCCCAACCAAGCAGAGAGTTTCGGTCAGCACTATGTGGAATACTCAAAATGGTATCTGGAGGAATAAAGAACTCATAATAGATTTACCGACTCAAGTACACGCTGGGTGGCTCCGGCCTTGCTCTTCACAAACTGGCCTGCGCGCTCACCTAAATCTTTGAGATAAGTATCGTCAGAAGACAGACGGTTCATCTGCACCTCGAAATCCTCGTAGGTGGAGATCTCCAAGCCGCCATTGCCGTCTTTCATCACTTGCGCCTCCTGGAAATGGGAGTTGTTAGGACCGAAGAATACGGGCACATTCCATACCGCAGCCTCAAGGATGTTATGGATGCCGACACCAAAGCCGCCACCCACATAGGCCACATCACCATAATGATAGATGCTTGATAAAAGACCAAAACAGTCGATAATCATGCATTCGGCACCTGAAGCCCCTTTATCATCGGTATGAGTGTATCTAACCACTCGTCTGCCCGACAGTTTCTGCTCTATCTGCTGCAGATGGTCTTCGTCAATCTTATGGGGGGCAATGATTACCTTCCACTCTGGATGCTGAAGGAAATAGCGGATAAAGATATCCTCATCTGGCGGCCAACTGCTACCAGCCACAAAGACATGTGGGCAACCGCGACGGAACGACTCTACCACCGGCAGAATCTTTGACTGCTCCTTGATGCGCAACACACGGTCGAAACGGGTGTCGCCAGTCACGGTGACACAATCGATACCAAGACCATTGAGCAACTCGCGACTTGTCTCATTCTGCACATAGAAATGGGTGATGCAACGCAACACACCACGATAGGCACCACCATACCACCTGAAGAATACTTGCGAAGGTCTAAATATGCTCGACACGCTGTATACAGGCACATTGCGATGCTTGAGGATATGCAGATAGTTATACCAAAACTCATACTTGATCAAGAAAGCCTTTACAGGACGTATGAGCCTTAGGAAGCGAATGGCATTGATAGGTGTGTCGAGGGGGAGATAGCATATAATGTCGGCTCCCTCATAATTCTTGCGCACCTCATAGCCAGATGGAGAGAAGAACGTGAGCAATATCTTATACTCCGGATGCTTGCGGCGAAGATGCTCCATGAGAGGACGCCCCTGCTCAAATTCTCCTAACGATGCAGCATGAAACCAGACATAGTTGGCACTGGGATCCACTTTCTGCTTGAGAATGTCAAAAGCTGCACGCTCGCCACGCCACATCGTACGAACCTTGCGGTCGAAGAGACTGGCTATGGCCACACCCATGAGGTAGAAATAGATTGCTAAATTATACAGCATGTCTTATCCCAGAATATCGATTGCTCGTTTCATTCGTGATATGGTTTCCTGCTTGCCAAGGAAAGCAGAGATATCAAACATGCCAGGACCCTTGCCTTCGCCCACAAGGGCTAAGCGCCAGGCATTC
>JALFPC010000109.1 GCA_022782305.1 Prevotella sp.
GTGCCGAGCAAAAGAAACGGATATAGAAACAAAGAAAAAACATAGACATGAAGAAAACACTATTGTGCATGGCTACCCTGCTGACCCTATGGTTTGCTCCATCGATAGCCAATAAGAAGAACCATAACTTTGAGGTTTCCAAGAATCTTCAGATTTTCAATGAGATATTCAAAAATCTCGATTTGATGTATGTAGACACACTCAATCCATCGCAGGCCATCGGTGATGCTATCAATGGCATGCTCGAAGCCCTCGACCCCTACACCGTCTACTACCCTGCCGACAAGGACAAGGATTTGAAGATGATGATAACGGGAAAGTATGCGGGCATCGGTTCGGTAGTGAGATACAACCGACAACTGAAGCGTGTGATAATAGAAGAACCATACGAGAACATGCCCGCCGCTGAGGTTGGTCTCAAGAAAGGCGACATCATACTGAGTATCGACGACTCTGTGATGACCAGCAAGAATGTCACTGATGTTAGCGAGCGTCTACGCGGCGATGCTGGTAGCACCTTTGTCTTAAAGGTGAAGCGCCCGTCAACGGGCAAGACCATGTCTTTCAAGATTACACGCCGCAATATCAAGGTGCCGGCAATACCATATTATGGTGTCATCAGCGACAGCATAGGATATATCTGCCTTACAAGTTTCACAGAAGGGTGTGCCAAGGAGATGCGCCGCACGTTTGTAGATCTCAAAAACCGCGGAATAAAGAGTTTGATGCTCGACCTTCGTGGCAATGGAGGTGGTTCGCTAAGTGAGGCTGTAGACATCATCAATATGTGGGTGCCTCGTGGTGTCACACTTGTAGAGACCAAAGGAAAATTATCGCAGAGCAACCGCAAATACAAAACCCGCTATGAACCTATTGATACGGTGATGCCATTGGCGGTGCTGGTGGATGGCGAGACCGCCAGTGCCAGCGAGATCACAAGCGGTTCTATCCAGGATCTCGACCGCGGAGTGGTTATCGGCGTGCGCACCTACGGCAAGGGATTGGTACAGGTGCCCATAGATCTGCCATACGGTTCGAGCCTCAAGGTTACCACAAGCAAGTATTATATACCGAGCGGCAGATGCATACAAGCCTACAACTATAAGCATAGCAATGGCGGTTACACCGAACATATTGCCGACTCGCTCACCAGTGTTTTCAATACCCGCAATGGTCGTGAAGTGAGAGATGGCGGTGGCATCAAGCCTGATATTGAATCGCGCCCCGACACTCTGCCCAACATTGCCGTTTATCTCAACAGTCTCGACACCACAGAGGTGATGCTCAACTATGTGATAGACTATATTGCTACCCACCCTACCATTGCCCCCGCATCGCAGTTCAAATTATCTGATGCCGACTATGATGATTTCAAGAGCAGGGTATTGGCAAGTGGTTTCACTTACGACAACATGAGTGGCAAAACATTGGATGAATTGGAGAAATATGCCAAGTTTGAGGGCTATTATGATGATGCCAAGGAGACCATAGACCTATTGCGCAGCAAGTTCAAGCACAATCTCTCTGCCGATCTTGACCGCCACAGGTCAGTGATATGCCACCTGATTGAGCGCAACATCATCACTGCCTATTATTACCAGGCCGGCAGCATTGAGGCTTCAATCGGTTATGACAAAACCATTGACAAAGCCATTGAAACCCTCAAGGACCAAGCAGGATATAAGGCAATCCTTCATCGTAAATAACAGACCGTCTGTTTGGCAGACAATAGCCAATAATTATCTGCTTGGCAAACATCTATATAAATCAAAAAGCCCACCTCATCGGCGGGCTTTTTGTTTTATTTATAAGATTATATCTTATTCTTCACAAAGGATTCTTCGCTATTGTTTAGAAGTCCATGTGGTCGAGTGAGTCATTGAAATCCTTTGGTTCGTGGTTTCCCTCGAAGTTGTCATGATTTCCACGACGCTCACCTCTCTCGGGGCGTGGACGACGCTCGCCTCTCTCAGGGCGCTCGCGACGTGCTGGACGCTCCACATAGTCGGCAGGTTTGTCGATAAGCACTCTGTGCGACAACTTGAACTTGCCAGTCTTGGGATCTATCTCGAGGAGTTTAACCATAATCTTGTCACCTTCCTTGATGCCTGCTTCCTCTACGGTCTCGAGGCGTTTCCAGTCTATCTCGCTGATATGGAGCAGACCATCCTTGCCTGGCATAAACTCAACAAAGCAACCATAAGGCTGGATGGTGCGCACGGTACCTTCGTATACCTCGCCCACCTCAGGAATGGCCACTATAGACTTGATCTTGGCCAGAGCAGCATCTATACTCTCCTTGTTTGGAGCGCTCACCTGCACCTTGCCTACGCCGTCCACCTCATCAATGGTGATGGTAGAACACGTATCCTCCTGCATTTGCTGGATAATCTTGCCACCAGGACCGATAACAGCACCGATATACTCCTTGGGAATCTCGATCTGCACAATGCGTGGAACCTGTGGTTTGAGTTCGGCACGTGGTTCTGAAATGGTGTCAGTGAGTTTGCCGAGAATATACTCGCGACCAGCCTTTGCCTGCATGAGAGCCTTTTCAAGAATCTCGAAACTCAGTCCGTCGCACTTGATATCCATCTGTGTGGCAGTCAGGCCATCCTTGGTACCGGTGGTCTTGAAGTCCATATCACCGAGGTGGTCTTCATCTCCGAGGATATCGCTAAGCACGGCATATTTCTCCTCTCCTGGGTTTTTGATCAGACCCATGGCGATACCAGAAACAGGTTTTGCCATTGGCACGCCAGCATCCATGAGGGCGAGGGTTCCAGCACAAACGGTAGCCATAGAAGACGATCCGTTAGACTCGAGAATCTGGCTCACCAGTCTCACTGTATATGGATAGTCGGCAGGAATCTGTCCCTTGAGGGCGCGCCATGCCAGGTGTCCGTGTCCTATCTCGCGGCGTCCCACACCTCTTGAAGCCTTAGCCTCGCCGGTGCAGAATGGAGGGAAGTTATAATGGAGGAGGAATCTCATATAGCTCTTGTCGAGCACGTCATCCACCATTTTCTCATCAAGTTTAGTACCGAGGGTACAAGTAGTGATAGACTGTGTCTCGCCACGTGTGAAGATAGAACTTCCGTGAGGCATTGGCAGTGGGCTCACCTCGCACCATATAGGACGAATCTCATCGGTCTTACGTCCGTCGAGACGAATACCCTCGTCAAGGATGCAGCGGCGCATGGCATCGCGCATCACGTCGTGGTAGTAGCGCTCCATGAGAGCCTCTTTCTCTTCGATGTCATCCTCAGAGAGGTCTGCATGAGCAGTCTTGTAAGCATCCTTGAAGTCCTCGAGTATCTTGTCGAAGGCATCCTGGCGTGCATGCTTGTCAAGAGCCTGCTTGGTCACATCGTATGTTGGCTGATAGAGTTCGCTGTTCATCTGAGCACGCAGTTCTTCGTCGTTAACCTCATGGTCATACTCGCGCTTCACGTCTTTGCCAAGCTCCTTAGAGAGTTCAGTCTGCAACTCACACATAGGTTTGATGGCATCCATAGCCGCCTTGAGAGCACCGATCATATCCTGCTCCGACACCTCTTTCATCTCACCTTCCACCATCATGATATTCTCGGCAGAAGCACCCACCATGATATCCATGTCGGCCTTTTTCATCTGCTCGAAAGTAGGATCGATGACATACTCGCCATTCACGCGTGCCACTCTCACCTCTGAGATAGGACATTCGAATGGGATATCTGAGCAAGCCAATGCTGCCGATGCTGCAAATCCCGCAAGCGCATCTGGTTGGTCAACGCCATCAGCAGACAATAGCATTACATTTACATACACTTCAGCATGATAGTTGGAGGGGAACAATGGTCTGAGCACACGGTCAACGAGTCGTGATGTCAGGATTTCATTGTCACTGGCCTTACCTTCGCGTTTGGTGAATCCACCAGGAAATCTTCCGGCAGCAGCATACTGCTCTCTGTAGTCAACTTGCAAAGGCATAAAATCTGTTCCGGGAACTGCATCCTTTGCGGCACAAACAGTGGCGAGGAGAACGGTGTTGCCCATGGTGAGCATACAAGAACCGTCGCACTGTTTTGCCACTTTCCCTGTTTCGATGGTGATGGTTCTTCCATCAGGCAGCGAAACTGTTTTCGTAATTACGTTCATCTTAATTGTTACATCTAAAAAATAAAAATCTGCGCAAAGTTACACATTATAAATGCAAGTCGTACAAAAAGTGTTCTATTTTTACGTTTTATTATGATTTTTGACTTGTTTTATTTTGCTATTTGACTCTTTTCCACTACTTTTGCAGCACAATACTGAAATCATTACAATGAAAAGAACAATATCCCTAAAGGCTTTGATGGCCTTATCATTGTCGGGACTTCTTACCCTGACATCATGCAACGAGAAGAAATTTCACGTAGAAGGCACTATTACCAATGCTGCCGACTCAGTGCTTTACTTTGAGAATATGAGTCTTGAAGGTCCCGTCACAGTCGACTCTGTCAAACTGTCGTCGAAAGGCACATTTTCATTCAGCGGCGAGAGCAGTGCCAATCCCGAATTTTACCGTTTGCGCATCTCTGGTCATATCATCAATGTGGCAGTAGACTCCACTGAGACTATCACCGTGAATGCCGACTATCCCACCATGTCTACGGGCTACAGCATCAAAGGCAATGACGACTGCGAGCGCATACGCCAGTTGTCGGTGCGCCAGATAGCACTTCAAAACCAGGCCATGGCCATAGAGCGCAACATGGAGCTCAGTCCAACAGAGGTACGCGACAGCATTATGAGCCTCATCCTTGCCTACAAGGAAGACATATCCAAGAATTATATCTTCAAGGATCCAAAGGCCGCATCCAGTTATTTCGCTCTCTTCCAGACCATCGGCAGTTATCTCATCTTCAATCCCCGCTACGACCGCAATGACATACAGGCCTTTGCTGCCGTGGCCACCAGTTGGGATACCTTCTACCCTGGCACTGTGCGCGGCGAAAACCTCCACAATATTGCCATCACAGGTTTGCAGACAGAGCGCATCGTAGATGCCGAAAACAGCAAGGTCATAGATGCGAGCAAGGTGGAAACCACGGGCATCATCGATATCAAACTCATCGACAATAAAGGCCAGGAGCGCAGCCTAAGCCAACTTAAGGGCAAGGTGGTGCTGCTCGATTTCCATGTCTTCTCTATGGCTGACTCACCCAAACGTATTCTCTCGTTGCGAGAGATTTATAATAAGTATCATGCCCAGGGACTGGAGATATACCAGATATCCCTTGATACCGATGAGCATTTCTGGAAGCAGCAGACTGCCGCCCTGCCATGGATAAGCGTAAGAGAGACAGAAGGTCTCAGTTCGCGCAGCCTCATGGTATATAATGTGCAGAGTCTGCCAGAATTTTTCATCATCGACCGCGGCAACAATCTCGTAAAGCGCTCGCAGCAGGTCAAGGATATAGAGGCAGAGATCAAGTCGCTGCTCTAATCAACACTGCTCTAATCAACACTGGATATCAACATTAGATATCAACATTAGATATCAACATTAGATATCAACATTAGATATCAACATTAGATATCAACACGTGTGATTGAAATGTATTATTGATATTGGCATTGTTTGCATGGACCAGTCGTTATACAGTTATTCGCTATGTGCGGCCATACCGCTGATGCTCTTCTTTGGGTTTCACATGCTGTTGGCTCGCACTCCCGACAAGAAGATATATAGCAATTTCTTATTGTCGCGGCGACTCATGGGCATAGCCATGCTGGTGCTCACTGCCAACTACTGTGTTCATTTTTTCTGTACTCCAAGGGTCAAAGATGTCAATGCCACCATCATGATGAACCTTGTTACCTATTTCATCAGTTATTGGCTATTCAGTTCGGCACTCATGACACTTCTCGACAATCGCTATATTACACGCCGGCGTTTTCTCCGCCATGTGGGTATATGGATAGCCTTTGCGGCAGTGTCATCAATAGTGCTTCTGTTTGTGCACGACGAGAAGGTTGAATACTGGGGCCTACTATTGCTGGCGGCATGGCTTGTCAGTTATGGTTTGTTTCTTTCTGTGCGTTTGCTCCGCACCTATTACCGTGCCATTAAGATGCTCGACAATACCCATTCTGATGATATTGGAGCCTATATCAAGTGGTTGTCAATATTCACGTTTTGGGCATTGGGCTTCGGTGTGAGTTGCGGTCTGCTCACTTTCCTCCCCAACAATTATGTGTTTATCTGGATAATCTCTGCCATACCCTTCTATGTCTATCTCTACTGCTGCTATCACAACTATGCTTTGTCATACGAGAAAGTAGAAACGGCCATACAGGAAGATATGCAAATGACTGAAAGCACGAACGAAGAATCGCCAATAGAGATAGAAGCTGGTGATGCGCCCATCTATCATAATGACATATCGCGCCGCATAAAAGAATGGATAGGGCGTAATGGATATTGCAAACCAGGACTCACCCTCAAGGAACTCTCGCTTGAACTCTGTACCAATCGCACTTACCTATCCGAATATATCCATACTGTGTATAATATCAGTTTTCGCGAATGGATTGCCGACCTTCGTATTGAGCATGCCAAGCAACTGATGAAAGATGAGCCACAACTCAAACTGCTTGAGATTTCAGAGGCATGCGGATTTCTTTCAATAAGCCATTTCACACGCACTTTCAATGATAAAGAGGGCAGCCTGCCCTCCCGCTGGCGCAAAACGGTTCTAATTAGTGATGGAAAAAGCATGAAATAGCTCATTTTGGCCGATTTCATCGTTGTAGTTATCTAATTATCCGCAAAAAATTATTCTTTTTAATAATCACAAATTGTAAAATAGGCTAATAGCAAAAATTGCGTATTTTACAATAATTTGTCGTCTCTTCAATTTATTAAGAGGTAACGGCATCATTTGCGCATCATATTTTATTTTTATTCTTATATTTGCGGCAAATAAACAATTGTTTGCAGCAAATAAACAAAAAACAAAAATACTTTCAATCATGAACAAAGAATTATTAGCACAATGGGTTCCGTTGTCTACAGCGGCAATTACGAACAAGTTAAGACGAGTGTGGATTATGACATTGCTGCTATTGATGTGCTCATCGATGGCACGGGCAGCATACAATCCTGATTTCGTTGACGCAGGAGCATATAAATATCCCGACATTGCTCACATCTATCTTCGTCACAATTTCTTCAATTATGATGGAGCCAACTCTGGATGGTATAATACCAAAGTAAATCTGTTGATCGATGACTACGTTGTATGCGATCTCCACGACATTTACGATAGGATTTCGGACGTTTCGAATGAAGATTATGTTAAAGGCAAGTCCTTAAACAAAGTTATCGGCTCGAAAGACTTTACAATCAACAGGCCAGAGGGTACATTGCGAGGTACAGTCATATTGTCTGATATGGCTAAGACCAAACCTGATGACAAAGATGACAAATGGTATTCAGTCATGATTAATATCATGTTGAGTTCTGTTATCCCAGGAAAAGATATTACCGTAAAACTGCAGGGTAACTGGTATGACCATACAAACTATCAAGGGTCCAAGACTTTGTCCAAAACATTCACTATAAAAGAAGACATTGCCCAATGGCCAAAGTTTGCTACTTCTGCTTCCTCAAACAAGAGATTTAAAGTAAACATAACGGATCTCGCCGTCAAAAAATTCAGGAACTACAATGGTACAACCAGCCCTGGCTACTGGAAATACGATATCAGCTTCTCTCCAAATAATAATCCGAACAAATATTGGCCAAGCAATAAATTAACAGTATTACAGAAATGGGAAAAAGAAACTAACAAGGTAACAACAATCAACTCCACGTTGTTGGGTTGTGGAGCTGGCACCACCCAGGCATACGCTATATTGGAATGGGACAACTATAACCCGAAGATATTTTATCCGTTTGTTACCCATCATGCCACAGGCTACACTCTTTTCCCAAGTCAATACACCTCCGAGTCATATAAGAAAGACGTATACTTGCAAAAGAACTGTTCGAAAGTAGTAATGTATGGTTATCCACGTCCTGGCAACATGAGTGTCTCCTATGATCTATGGCAAAAGTTCACAACTGTGTCATGGTCTCCCCAGTTTGCCAATAGCAGTTATGCCAACAAGGATGGAAAATGGGTTGTGTTCCGCAGAGTGAAGGGTTCTGGCTCTGATTTTTCCAAGTTGGGCACTGTTGACTATAAGGACGGCGAGATCAAGTATGAAGACAAGACTTCCAAGGAATACAATTTGGAATATGAATACCGTGTTGCATTCCAACCCAATGCTTGGGGTATTAATCTGTCTCAGCCAGACGATGCCACAAACCTTGCTACATCCGTATATGGCAAGTTAGAACCAAGTACACCATTTAAAACTATTAACGCTACGGATGATGAAGATGGTCAGATCACAGTTACTTGCGAATACTATTTCGAAGATGCTGCCACCAAGAATTATGAGCTAAAGTTTTATCGCCGTGAGAAAGGGAAATCCAATTGGGAATATTTAAAAGATTTGAATTATACCGTGACTTCAAAAACAGATTTAATACACAAATTTGTTGATACCAATCCTGCCAACTCGTGCGTTACATACCAGTATAAGGTGGAAGTTAACAACATCATGGAAACCTCATTCACGTCAGCAATCACAGAAGGCAGCTCACAGGGTGGTACCTCGGTTACCGATGTGACTGCGAGCCGTGGAACATATAGCGGAACTGTTCGTATCACATGGAATGTTAATCAAAATGGTACAGACCCCTCCTACTTTAACGTTCAGCGCCGTTTGCTCGGATCTACAGATGAGAATGATTATGTGACAATCCACACCACATCTGGTGTAGCCGAAACATATAGCTATGAAGATGCCACTGCTCAGCCAGGCACATATTATCAATATCAAATACAGTGCTATCGCAAATGTTTGCCTAATGGTGCCACAGAACCAATAATCACTCCTAGCTCTGCCAAACAGACAGATGGTTTCGCCCTTGCCACGGGTATTATCAGTGGTCGTGTTTCTTATGGCACAGGTAATGCTGTAGACGGTGTCAAGGTTAGCATTCAGGCAAACGCCAGTGATGAGGGAAGTCAGAGGTCTTTCTACGCCATGAAGAGATATGTTCCTGGGTCGAATGTCAGTGTTGACAAGACAACTAAGCAACTCCAGTCTCTTTTGAGCAAGCCTTGGACTATGCAGGCATATGTGAAGATGGAGACTTTTTCTGAAATCAGTTGTATCTTCAAGACCAGCTGGAACAATCTCATTATTAGCAAAGATGGTCAGATACAACTTTATGTGCCAATAACGCTGTCTGACGCATCAGTAGGCTCCACCACATTAAACAGTAACATTTACATCGTCAAGGGACATTTCTATAACATATCATACTCGTATGATGGTAACCAGACTTTTACCATACGGGTGGTTGACGAAAACGGCAACTTACAAGAACAGGACCTTACAACAACCGACGGCACTAAGATTGGATACACACAGAAACATGCAGACCAAAACAGTATTAATTTCCTGATGTTTGGTTATTATGATGTGGAAAACAAATACAACTACACTGGTATCATTGATGAATGCCGTTTCTGGTCAAAGGCCTTGACAAAAGAAGAGGTATTGAGCAATTACAACCGTATCCTGTCAGGCTCTGAGGATGGACTCTATCTCTATTGGAAGTTGGACGAAGGCATCGAAAACCAGTCAGTAGCCTACGATTATTCAAAGACTGGTGGTGTGTCAAATGGCAACCACGGCACAATCAAGAATATGGATGTTACCGACAATGTGCCTAATGAAGAGCAGTTGTCTGTATGCGGCATGACTGATGAAAACGGCAACTATACCATCAGTGGCATTCCGTTCTCTGGCGATGGCACCTCTTATTCCATTCGTCCTACCAAGGGTGTGCACGAGTTCTCGCCTTCCAAACTCAATCGCTTTGTTAGCGCCCAGTCACTCGTGCATAATGGTGTAGACTTCACCGATGTTAGTTCGTTTACCTATTCGGGCACAGTGTATTACCTCAATACCAATATCCCCGTAGAGGGTGTGCAGTTTACCGTTGACGGCACTCCTTGCACCAAGGATGGCAGTTATGTAACCACCAACTCAGAAGGTAAGTTTACCATCAGCGTGCCTATAGGTAGCCATTATATCAGTGCCTATAAGGATGGACATACCATTGTCAACAATGATACCATCTCATTCAATGACAAAGCTTACTACCCCAGTCCTACCATCAATGGCGATGAGGCAGTATTCAACACTACAGAATTTTTGCAGTCACGAGATGGCATGGTATTCTATGATACCACCCTTGTGCCAATAGCTGGCCACGTGGTGGGTGGCAGCACCGAAGATGCCAAACCTCTTGGATTTGGAGAGTCTTATAATAATATAGGTCGCGCCGTGATCAAGCTTACTTATGGCGATAAGAAATTCAATACATTATATCAGGTCAATAGCCAAGGCATCAGAGACTTTGTGGATGCCCAAACCGACCGCACCTTCAGTGTGCCTGACGATGCGCTAAACTGCACTTCTTCCGCTGTTGTCAAACAAGGCAAACCAGATACCATATATATTACCACCGACCCGAAGACCGGTGAGTTTGCAGCCATGGTGCCACCTCTTGATTACAATGTAGAGAGCATCGGTGTCATGAATAGCACAATTAAATGGACTACAAGGGAACCACTGAATGCTAAAAACACCAATGCACTCAATACCGACTCTATAGAAAGAAACGGAAAGTATGAGTATTTCAAATATGTGGCATCCATCAAGAAATGCTATCATAGCGCCCCGAAACTGAGCATCACCCAGGTGGGAGCAAAAGTGCCTGGTGCATTTGGAGAGCATCTGATTGGAATAACCGCCGACAATGGCGACAAGGTTGACGTATTACCTTACGACACTCTCAAAACTGCATACGACTCAATACCTACGAAAGAACTGAAGTTCTATTCATTCTCATACCCGATATTCAGACAGAATGGTCGCTATAAGTTCAAGATCAAACTATTTGAGGAGTATGTAAACAATGATATCGAGTGTCCAGACCCAGAAAACCGCACCAACATAGTGCCCATGGAGGGGACCAACATATCCTTTACCAACAAACTTGGCACCGGCACTTCATTTAAAATAGGTGGAGACAGCGATGGAGAGATCGACAATTGTGCACCATCGGATGTCGAACTCGACGAGAAGGGAGAAGGCTATTATGAATGGACAGCTGGTTTGCCTAACATCAACGGCAATTATACCTTGGAGATGTCAGCATCATACGGAATAGACAACACGACATACGCATGGCCAAGTTCGTCAACAGCATTCAAAGGCATCGTGCTCGGCGAACTGCCCAGCGGCAACAATTTCGTGACTGGTGGTCCCGACGAAGTGTCAATGATACTCCGCGACCCTGCAGGTTCCGGTTCAAATGCGTATATCGAGCAAGGACAGAGCTTTACATCTACCAAGACCCGTGGAGGTGTCTTATACTCAGGCACAGGTATTACGCATAATAGGTCTACTGGTCTTACCACTACCGTCATCACCGGTGTGGCAACAGGCGCACTGGTAGCCTCTACAGTGGAAACAGAAATTTCGATTGAATCATCGTTTGGTCTCAACATCAGCGAAGAGGTCACCATGAACAATACCAGCACCCGCACCGTGACCACCACCAAGCGCATCTCAACCAGCGACTCTCCAGACTATGTGGGCTCCGTTGGCGACGTGTTCATCGGCAATGCCACCAACTATGTGTTTGGCAAAAATCGACAAATAGGCATCTTCGCTGCCAACAAAGACAGCAAGCCTGCGTTGAAGAAGGAAGAAATCATGAGCGTGGGTTCAACCTTCGGCACTGAGTTTGCCTATACCCAGAACTATGTGGAAGAGGTGCTCATACCTAACTTCCAGATGTTGCGAAACTCTTGCATCAAATACGTTACTCCGGATCAATACAGCAACTGGAAACAATTCCAGAAACAAGACTCCTTGGTATATATCTCATGCGTTGACACTCTGAGCGATAAGTTCGGTTCCAACAACTGGGATACCTCTGTATGGGGTTCTGAGGCCAAGCCCAAGGGCTCACTGGAGGGACCGTCTTACAAGATAGTGCTTCCGAAATGTGCATACGCCTCAGATGACGATATTAAAGATAACTATAATGCCACCGACACCATTGCCTGGTTTAACGCACAAATCAGTGCTTGGGAACAGGTTTTGGCCAGCAACGAGGAAGCCAAGGTGAAAGCCATAGAGAACCGCACTAAATACCTGCGCGAAAACTTCTCATTCGACTCGGGTAGCAGTATCTCGTCGTCCACCACAACCACTGCCTCCAAGGATTTCACCGTGTCGAGCAACACCACCATCGCTGCCGTCTTAGGTCTGATGGGAGGAGTTACCGTCAATGACTGCGGTTGGACTCTGGGGATAGAAAATGAGACGAGCACATCAGTATTGACCGAAGACGGTGAAACTAAGGAAAACAGCATGGAGGTAGGTTTCAACCTCATGGAGAGCGGATTCAACGATGCATTGTCTGTAGACGTGCTCAATGCTCCAGATGGTTTCGGTCCTATCTTCTATACCCGCGCTGGACAAACCAGTTGCCCGTATGAGGATGAGGTGGTAACCAAATACTACCGTCCAGGATATACCATCCAGCAGAAGACTCAGAAGATTGAGGATCCAAAGATCTATACTGAAGGCGGTAGCATCAAGACCAACGTACCAAGTGGCAAGGCTGCTGTGTTTACCATCAAACTCGTCAACAACAGCGAGACAAGCGAAGACTGCTGGTTTAACCTCAACGTGATTGACAAATTCAATCCAAACGGTGCCGCCGTTACCATGGACGGCAAGAGCATAACCGACGGACGCACCATCTTCGTGCCAGCCGGTGAAGAACTCTTTAAGACCGTGCTCGTGAGCCAGACCAATCCTAATGTATATGATTACAATGACCTGAGGATACGTATCTCCAGCACCTGCCAGCCCGACAATACGGGTATCTTCCCCGAGATTGCCGACACCGTGTCTATCAGTGTTTCGTTTGCCCAAACAGGCAGCGATGTAACTCTCACGGCTCAGGAAACAGCCCTCAACACCTCGGTAGGCTCAACGCTAAATGTAACCATCTCTGACTTCGACCGCAACTCTGAAGCTTTCAAGGGCATTCGTCTGCAAGTTCAACAGGAGGGCGACCCAAGATGGACCACATGCAAGGAATGGGTTAAGGAAAATGCTACAGGCTCCCAGACTCTTTTGCCCTCTGGCAATATTGAGTACTCTCTCGACATGAGCAACAAGGTATTATATCCCGATGGTCAGTGGAATGTGCGCGCCGTGACAGTAAACCTATTCGGCAGCGAGGTATTGAACCCATCTGAGGTTATCACATTCTATAAGGACATGGTAGTGCCGCAGCTCATCAGCAATCCAAGTCCTGCCAACGGTGTGCTCACTGCTGATGGAGAAATCTCTGTCAACTTCAATGAGGACATACGCTACGGAGCACTCACAGATGTAAACAACTTCCTGGTTACAGGCCAGCTCAACGATGGTTCCGTGGCTCACGATGTGGCCCTCAACCTCAACGGCGGCGAAGGTGCCAAGACCAATGCGGGCATCAACCTCGACAACCGCTCGTTTGCTGTCAACATGTGGGTTAGATACAGCAATGCTGGCGAACTCTTCGCCCACGGTACTTCTGCAAACAATATGAAGGTGGCTGTAAACAGCGAAAACAAACTGGTGGTTACCATCGGCAACAACAGTTATGTCAGCGACAATGCTCTGCAGAAAAACAAGTGGCAATTCCTCAGTTTCAGTTATGATGCCACCAAGCAGACCTTCGCTTCAAACTATGCTTACGATGCCGCATCGGTAGTTCTCTTCAACGATAAGAACGTGGGTGAATATACGGGCACGGGCTCTATTACTCTGGGCAAGGGCCTTACAGGTCAGATACACGAGGTGACACTCTGGGACAATGCACGCCAATGGAGTGTGGCACAAGGCGAGATGTATGACAAGAAGAGCCGTTACACCAGTGGACTCATGGGATACTGGAGCCTCGATGAGGGTCATGGCAACACCGCCATCGACCAGGCACGCAGCCGCACTCTCACCCTGCCATCCTCAACGGCATGGTATATAGAGGCCACCAACTATGTGATGCCTCTCAATGGCGCAAAGATCATGCAGGCAAAGGGTTCTGTATTGGGCATTGGCGACAGCGAGAGCTATACCACCGAATTGTGGTTCCGAGCTGACAATAGCCAAAACGGCAAGGCCAGCATCTTTGGAATAAACAAACTGGATGCCCTCGACATATATCTCAACGAAAGCGGACAGCTCATACTGAAATCTCTCGGCACTGACTATGTGGTGGCTTCTACCGACTACCGCGACAACCAATGGCACCACCTGGCTCTCAACGTGCTGAAGAGTACGGCAGGAGCAGCCACAGTATACGTGGACGGCAAGGCCAAGAAGCAGCTTAACTCTTATGACCTGCCTGCCCTACAGGCTGGAAGCATCATCTTGGGCGGAGGCATCTGCGACGATGGTAGCGGTGGCATATATTATGACCATCCATTCAAGGGCGCAATAGATGAGGTACGCATCTGGAAGGGACACCGCACATCAGATGTTATCCTCAACTCGATGTATAGCCGCATAAGCAAAAATGAAAAAGGTCTGGCTGCCTACTATCCGTTTGAGAATATTGCTACCGATGAAGGTGGTCTCCTTACCGTGGCACCTACCTACGATGACATGAGCCCCAACATGGGAGGCAGCATGAATTCTTTGTATGGAGGCGGCATTCCCGACCTTACTAACACCGACTGCCCGCCTCTCAAGGCTGCGCCAAAGATGCAGAATGTGGGCTTCAACTTCACTGCCAATGAGCGCAAGATTCTCATTCACCTCACCGAGCTACCTCAGCGCATAGAGGGTTGCACCATACATGTAAAGGTGCGCGAAGTGAGCGATGCTCATCAGAACAAGTGCAATGATATCTCTTGGGATGTATTCGTACGCCAGAACCAACTGCTGTGGCAAGAGTCTGAGGTGACAGCCATCAAGCATGGCAGCGAAAGTGTTTCTTTCGAGGCTACCATTACCAACAATGGTGGCTCCACAGAGATATGGAGCATCAGCGGCATGCCTGATTGGCTCAGCGTGAGCACAGCATCGGGCTCTCTGCCTGCCATATCAGAGCGCAAACTCAAGTTCACCGTTGATCCTGGTCTTACCATCGGCACCCACGAGGCTGTATTGCAACTCACTGGTTCACTCGGCATATCAGAACCTCTCGTGGTTAGAGTTACCAGCACAAGTCAGGTTCCAGGATGGAGCGTAGATCCCACCGACTATGAGTTCTCTATGAACATCAACGGACAACTCAAGGTGAAAGACGCCATCTCTCAGGATGAAAATGATATCGTGGCAGCATTCCGCGGCGACCGCTGCGTTGGCGTGGCAAACCCAGCCTACTATCCTCGCTACGATGCCTACTATGTTCTGATGAACGTATATGGCAATGGTGAAGACCAGAACCAACCTCTCACCTATAAGGTATTCGACGCAAGCACGGGCAATATCTATCCTGTGGTAACGGCTTCCATATCAGATGCTCTCACCTTCACTGCCGACAAGGTGATAGGCACCATGAGCGCGCCAAACGTCTGGACTACCTCCGACGAGATAGAGCAGGTTATGAACCTCAACAAGGGATGGCAGTGGGTAAGCATATATGTAGACCCAGTGAAGAGTGGAGTTGACGATGTCTTCGGTCCTGTGGCCGACCACCTCTCATATATAGTAAGCGAAAATGCGCAGTGGACTCCTACCAGCACCACACTCTCTAATATCTACAGCGGCAAGATGTATAAGACCAGACTCAGCGGTGCCGACACGCTCAATGTTGTGGGCATGCCTGTAAACATCAGCACCACAGCAGTCAACATCAACCCACAGTGGAACTGGATTGGCTATCTCACCAGTGGATATATCTCGCTCAATGAGGCCTTTGCCGACCTCGAGCCTCAGGATGGCGACGTGGTGAAGAGCCAGACTGCCTTTGCCACTTGGAACCAGACCGAGTGGGTTGGTACCCTCGGTGCTATGACAGCCGGACAGGGTTATGAGTACTTCTCATCCCGCGCCGCATCTAAGTCGTTCCACTATCCTAATGCATCGTCTTCGGCCAATGCTCCTGCCATTGCCACCACCGGCAACGAGACAGCATCGACAGAGCAGGATGAACAGATGGAGGAGATAAGCGCTGGCCACATGGGTAACATGAGCGTGATTGCCACCGTGCTCGACTTCAACGGCAACGAGCGCAACGATGTGGAGATACGCGTTATGGATGCTGATAATGCCCTGCGCTCGGTAAGTCTCAACCCAGTGGCCAACCGTCATTTCGTCACCATCTCAGGCGATGACAACGGCGCAGCACTGAGATTCATGGTTACCATAGACGGCATGGACTATATGGTGCCTGGCGTGATGTTCTATACAGACAATGCCATCATAGGCACTCTCGATCAGCCACTCGTCATTGACCTCAGTTCACCAACAGGTATCGGCAATATCTCTGCCGACAATGATGACAACGAGAAAGTCTATAACCTTGGCGGACAGCGCCTCGACCGCAACGCTCGCCGACAAGTAATCATCAGAGGTCATAAGAAAATGGTTGTGAAATAATAAAAATGTGATTAATATATGCGAACATTAATGTTGGCTCTTACAATGCTCTGTGCGGCGGCTCCGCTGTCTGCACAGAGCATCCATGATCTCTATTCCACCAAAGAGGAGGCATGCACGGTAACTGATTCTTACAACTATCGCAATACCAACGGCTACAACATGTATGGCCAAATTGGATGGGAGCGGGAAGTGGAATGGCGACCCATACAGTATCTTGACAGGTATGAACTGGAGCATCGCACCTATAGTGTCAACTCCTTTCTCTACTGTCAGGTGGTATTGGGCGACCGCGTGCTCGACGATTGCGAGATAGTGGCCATAGACAGCCGCAATCTCGTGGTTGGCAACCAATGCCCCGAACCTAAGCCACTCAAGGCTACCGTAGACGATGTGGCCATCATGGCCATCTTCGGCGAGACTCCTGGCGAAGAGATCAGGTTTAAGGTAGTGGTGGGTAGCGGTACAGCCGAAGACCCACTGATTGAATACTGGGCCGAAGAGACCCACTCCTTCGTGCCCAATGGCACCACTGGTCTGCTCGATATCGACAACGATGGCAGATTAGACACCTGGAGCCCCGTAGTGCTACATCTTAACCCATATGACATAGCCACAATCTCATCATTGGGTTACGCAACCTTTTCGCCTCGTAGCCGTGTTGCCATACCCGCAGAGGTTGACGTGTTTACAGTTGCTATTGACGAAGCCCATGGTCGCGCGGTATTGCATCCCCTGCCCACGGGCACAGTATTGGCTCCTGGCACGGGCTATGTTATCAGGGCTGAAGAGGGCTCCTATTCCTTCCCCGTGACAGGCAATACCATAGATGCAATAGGCGACAATGCCTTGCAGGTGTCAGATGGCACACTGTTGGTGGGCGAATCAGACTTCATCTATGCATTAGGAGAGCGTTCGGATGGCACGGTGGGATTCATGCGGGTTAACGAAGGTGTGCTCATACCTAAGGGTAAAGCATACTTAAGATTGTCGGCAGGGTCGAAATTCTCGTTCCTTGGCATTTATGATGAAGACCCAACAACCATAGCCTCACCGCATGCAGACAAGTCAGATAATGCTTATTACTCACTGCAGGGTGTCAAAACAGCCACTCCCTCCAAGGGACTGTATATCGTCAAGGGTAAGAAAGTGATCATTAGCCATTAACTCATTGAAGAATATGAAGAAAACATATATTAAACCCACCGTTGAACTGCTAAAGGTAGCGGTCACTTCTCTTGTCATTGCATCATACGGCGATAATATAAGCGATGAAATGTTAGAGACTCCCGGTGAAATACTTAGTAAGGATTACAAAGGCTATGACGTATGGGATGACCCATACTATTGATATATCCATTACGTATCTCATTCATTGTAGGGTAATCAATACCCACCGATTTCTCTTTGAGAGGGTGTGCCGAATTATTTCGGCACACCCACATTTTATAAATAAGGTTTAGATTTCTATCCAGAATGTGGAGCCCTGGCCCAACACGCTGTCTACACCTATGCGACCACCCATCTGGGTGATTATCTCACGGCATATCTGGAGACCAAGCCCCGTGCCCTGCACAAAAGGATTGAGTTTGACAAAACGTTCAAAGATGGCTTCTTGCTTGTCGTCAGGTATGCCAATGCCCGTGTCTTCAACATACAAGCGCACATGTCCATCTGTCAATTTTTTGCAACCAATGGTGATGTGGCCCTTATGTGTAAACTTGGTGGCATTGGTGGTGAAATTAAACAATATCTGACGCAAACGACGCTCATCAGAGTATAGCACATAACCTCCCTCGGGTATATCAAGGCGCAATTCTACTTCTGGCGACAGGCGCATACGCACACTTGCCATCACCTCACGGGCTATCTCCTCAATATTGAACTCTTCTAACGAAAACTCCAGACTACCCGACTCAAGGCGCGCAAGATCAAGTATATCAGATACCAGTTGCAGCAATAGTTCATTATTTATTTTGATGCTTTTCACCACATCTGCCCTATCCTCAGGCGACAGGTCTTCAGATATGAGCAGGTCTGAGAATCCTACAATGGCATTGAGTGGAGTGCGTATCTCATGACTCATATTGGCAATGAATGCCGTTTTCATCTTGTCGGCAGCCTCTGCCCTCTCCTTGGCCTTTCGCAGTGTCTGCTCCATCTCGATATCGTCATTGATATTTTGTGTGAGCGTGCTGATCTCAATGATACCGTTTTGTGGCTCATAGCGTGTCACCATGCTGTAAACCTGTAGGGTGTCGTAGTCGTCGTCGAACTCATGCTTTACTCTGATGCGGCGGCGAAACTTCAGGTCATAGCGTCCTTTGAGCACCTCCTTGCGGTATTTCTCTGATGCGGCCACATCATCAGGATGTATATTCACGAGAAAGTCAGGCACGCTGGTATCCTTTTCGTCATAATCGAGATTATTGTTTAGATACCACTGTCGTGTGGCAAATCCCGTGCCATCCATGATATTGAAACGGGAGTATCCCAGGCGTGCGAATTTGGCCGTTATGTCCATCAATTCATTCAGATGTCGTGCTTTTTCCTCGTTGGCCTTGTCGATGATATGTCGGCGGAAGAGCATTATGAGATTGGCAATATTGCCTACTTTCTCAATGTCGTCTTCTGTCCAATGATATGCTCTATCTGTGATGTCTATACCCAGAAATCCTCTGTCGATATCCGATATATAGAAAGGCACGGCCAGATGCGAACGCACGCCGAGAGTTTCGAGCAACAGCCTTATGCTATTGTCTTTAGGCATCATGGTTACATCATCAACAACCAGGCTCTCGTTGGCGTCTAACTTGTCATACCACCATGGATTGGTTTTGAAATCATCATTCTTATTAGTCATACACGACGGCACATTGGGTGCTGTAACCTCAAACACGCATTGCTGATAGCCAGGTCGCTCCATAATCTTGCTCATTACCACCACACGCCCAGCACTATAGAATCTGAGCGTATCGGTTAAGATATCTCTGAAGGCCTCATCTATGCTCTCAGTAGAAATGATCTTGCGTATGACATCAGAGAGAAACCGTTGGCTTGATTTGTTGATGGAGTCATGTTTCATAAATAATTAACTATTCGTAGCCGCCGAAACCGCCCTCACCCTCTGAGTCGGCATCGGTTTCGTTTCTTTTTTTGGCTTTCGGCTTTTGGTTCATATTTCCGAAATTCCATGTAAGGCTAATATTGCCGCGTGACGGATGCCAGTTTTCCTGATATCTCGCAAAGGAGTCATCGCTTGTATAGGTCTGTCTCTTGCGTGTACTGAACACATCGCGCCAGTTTACGGTAAGGGTGAATTTCTTGTTGAGGAATGACTTGCGCAGTCCGAAGTCCATGCTTGCATTTGAGCGCTGGTATCCCTGCGCCACCACGCTGCGCGAGCGGTAATTGCCCGTGAGCTGCACGGATATATCGTATGGCAGTATTATTCCTGCCAGTATTCGTGCATCCCATGAGAAGGTCTCTCTGCCTGCCCCCGTCACATCATTTCCGAGGATGTGATATGTAAAACCATCCAGTTTATAATAATATGCGTTGAGTGTTGTGGTCAAGTCGAGCACTCTCCATAACTTATCCTTGAGAATGAGTTCTGCTCCTGCCCTTTGGCTTTTGGCCACATTTTTGTTAGTCTGATACATCACGCCTCCATCATTGTATGTAACCCTTTGTATCACATCGGTTGTAGGACGGTAATATGTACCGAAACTCAGCGTATGGTTGTCCCAGGTTTTCATATAGTTGAGTCCAAAGGAGTGCGTATACTCTGGTGTCAATTCGGGGTTACCGAAGGAAATCATGGTAGCATCGCGGGTGTTCTTGAAACTGTTTAGTTCTCCTCCCCATGGGCGTCGCAGGCGTCGTGTATAGTTGAGTTGCACTTGCGATGTCTGTGTGATATTATAATTGACGAAAAGGCTTGGGAAGAGTTGGAAGAAATCCTTTTTGAATGGCTGGTCGGGAGTGGCCAGTCCATGATCTTGGTCATAGTCATAACTTTTGGTGTTGACCTGCCAGTATTCGCCTCGCAGACCAGCCATCACGCCCCAGTTGCCGAGTTTGGCATTCAGAGTGAGATAGGCGGCATGCACGTCCATATCATATATAAATCGGTTATAATATGTTTTGTCTTCAGCGGCATTGTCTCCATTCCAACTTGTATTGTCGGCAAACGACATTTGTGGTGTGTTTTCATGCGAGAACCTACCATCGTATCCTGCCTCGAGTTTTAGCGATTCCGATAATTTGTTTTCATAGTCCACCTTTGCTTCCCATGAGCGATTGTTTATGAACATAGGCATATACTGATATGAATAGGTGGTGGGCAGCGGCTGGTCGAAAAATTCCGTTGAGTCGCGGTAGTAGTTGTTCATGTCGCTTTTCCACTTGTCAAAAGAGACATTGAGATCTATTGAGTGGCCTTCGCCGAACTTATGCGTATAGTCGGCCTCGGCATGATACATGTTCATGTCGCCATCGCCACGTGTGTCTCTATACATGGTGCGCGAGTCGCTCCCTGTGCCTATGGTGCCATAATGATATGGGGTGAGCGACTGGTCGTCTCTCTTGCCGTGCATCAGCATTCCCGATAGCGAGAGGTCGTCATTCTTGGTGGCATGCCATGTGAGTCCTGCCCGTGTAAAGAGGTTGCGCCCCTTATTGTCGCTTTCTGTCCTGTAGTTCTGATACTGGTTGGTATTGAAATATTCGGTCTGTCCCAATGAGTTATGGCCGCCCTTGCGCTTGCGATATCCGATATTGGCGTATGCATCCAGCACGCCACTCGAATAGTTGATATTGCCGCTTCCGTTATAGCCCCCACGAGTGTTGACACCAGCGCGGAGCGAACCATAATAGCCAGCACTGCGGTCTCTCTTGAGTATGATATTGATGATGCCGGCGCTACCTTCTGGACTATACTTTGCACTGGGATTATCTATTACCTCTATCTTCTCGATGCTCTCGGCAGGTATCTGCTGCAGTATCTCTCCGCGGTTGTCGGTGGTTAGTCCGCTGGCCTTTCCGTTTATCCATACCTCCACGCTGGTATTGCCGCGCAGCGACACCTCTCCTTCTGTAGACACCTCCACAGATGGGATATTCTCGAGCAGGTCGGAGGCTGTGCCGCCTGCTGCTGCCAGCACCTGGTCTACGGTGAAGGTTTTGCGGTCTACTTCCAGTTTCATCTGCGAGCGCTGGCCTTTCACCTCTACTTCCTTTATCATGTGCTGGTCTTCAGTCAGATAGAGCAGCGAGAAAACTTCTTGATTATGGTTTTGCGAGAGAGTGAAATTGCGCGACAGCGACTTATAACCTACAAATGAGACCCCAAGCACATACTTGCCGTATGGCAGTCCGCTTACATTGAAATTGCCATTTACATCGGTGATGGCTCCTTTCACGAGTTTTCCTGTTGCCGCATTAGACACGGTGACATTGACAAACTGCAGCGACTCGCTGCTCTGCTTGTCCAACACTTTTCCTTTTACTACTCCCTGTGCTTGTATGGCCATCACAGATGACAACCACAGCACGATACTGATAACTATTCTATTCATAACGTTATTTAGACGCACCAGCCAGCGATATGTTTAATTCGCCATATAAAATTATTGGTCTTGATATTTGGTCATACATTAATCTATGGTCAGTCAGACAATATCATTCTATGATTAGTCAGAAAATATCATTCTATGATTAGTCCTCCATTGGGTTGTATTACCACCTTAAGCCATCCTTTCTTGTCTACTTTCTTTGTTGCCTTCCGGCCCTGCGGCCATATCTCGCCTTTCTTCAGTGGCTGGTCGTCGTATACAGTCACAGTTTTGCCAGCAAACATAGGCAGCGAGAGTTTCAGTTCCTTTGGTTCCTTCATGGCATTGATGCCTGCCACCACCCATCTCTCGCCATATCGTCTTGCCAGTACCACATATCTGCCAGGGTATCCGTCGATGAATTGGGTCTCATCGCATGCCGTAGGCACTGTCTTGAGCCATTCTATCTCCATGTCTGGAATATCTGTGAGATTGTTTGGTTGCATGGCTATACACTGCACCGATGTCTGGTTTGTTATGGCGCTTGCCATCTCGAGTATATCGGAGGTATATCGGCGGTGTCTGCTTTTGTTGTTGCGCGACATATAGCGGTTCATGATGGTGCCGCCCCAGTCCATAGAAGCCACTGCATTTCTCACAAACGGGTGTATGGTGAGGTTGAAAGGCTGCGAGCGTGCGAAATCCTCGGTAAAGAACACGTTTTCTGATGCGAGCACAGCCTCTGAAGCCACAAAGTTGGGATACATCCTCTCCCACCCTCTTGGCAGCGTGCATCCGTGGAAGATGACCTGCAGTCCATATTCATTTGCATCCGAGAGTATGTCTTCATAGAGTTGCATGGTGTGCTGCTTGTCGCCGCCAAAGAAGTCCACTTTTATTCCTTTCACTCCTATCTCCTTCATCCATGCCATCTCGCGGCGGCGGTTTACGCTGGTGTTCATACACTGTTTGGGAGTCTGCGGAGCATCGTTTTGATAACCGTTGCTGTTATACCAAAGCAGCAGCGACACTCCCTTCGACTGGGCATAGCTACTGAGTTCTGCTATGCGTTGGCGACCGATATTCTTGTCCCAGCATCCATCCACGAGGCAGTATTCATAACCCATGCTGGCAGCCACATCTATGAATGCCACCTGGTCTTTATAGTTGATGGAATTGTCTTGCCATACTATCCAGCTCCATGTATATCTGCCTGGTTTGTATTCTTCTGATGGTTCATATTGCGGTGTCACCACATCGTATGCTACGGTGGTTTCCACTATCGGTTTGAGGTTGTCGCCCACGGTGATGGTGCGCCATGGGGTATGGCCGGGCAATGGAATGCCGGCACTTGTGGAGCCCAGTCCATTGGCTTCTCCCTGCATGGGAAAGGCGATGGTATATCCATTGTTTCGGTCATAGTCAGAGAGATGGCACCCCACATAATTGCCTGCCGTGCCCGTTTCGTTTACCAGCACCCATCCGTCGTTGCCAACATGGAAGAGACATGGAAAGGTGTAGCCCTGTCTGTATTGCGACACGGTGTCCATAGGAGCATCGGCAATGTATACCTCTTCGTAACTTGGTTTGGTGCGCATCCAACCCACCATTGCGTCCGACTGTGGACAGATAAATGTGGTTGTATGGTTGGGCAGTCTGAAGGCTGTAGCCTCGCCGGTTATGTTCATGCAGGCCGTGTTGGCATATTGTGGAAATGAGTATCTGAAAGCCACATCATTGTCTGCAATGCGAAAAGTTACGGTCATCTTCTTGCCCTCGCCATTTATGGTGTTCACATCGAGTTGTGTGGCATGATAGTTCACATGCGAGCATTTGGTGCCTCGCATGTCATACGACTCTGAGATTTGTTGGGTGGCCGTATCAGCAATATTCATTTTTGTGGAGAAATCGCCTATGTTGCTCATCAGTCCGAGCCTCGACCTCATGACCATCTCCTTGCCATTGTAGTTTATGCTGTATGTTAGTATCTGTGCCGAGTCGCTCACGGTAAGGGCAAGAGCCCCGTTTGGTGACTTTATGGTCAGCTCTTTAGCCATAGAAGCAGTGCTGGCAGTCAGAAGTGTCACTAATGCCAACATCATCTTTTTGCTTGTGACAATACTCAATTTCATTATTGCAAATTTATTGATACATTATTATTATTACTTGTATTTGCTTGAAATATGGTCTTCTAAACATGTTTACAACCATATAATCCATGCAAAATTAACTTTTTTATTTCATTTTTGCAAATGTATTGGCTATTATTTGAAATAAATATTGTAACTTTGCACCTTGAAAGGTTTGCTCTGATAGTTCAATGGATAGAACAACTCTCTCCTAAAGAGTAGATCCGAGTTCGATTCTCGGTCGGAGTACAACTTGATTCCCACTTTACATTCCTTCATTTCATGTATTAGGTACTTAACCATGTGCCTATAGTTTTTTGTTTATGATAGCTGCTGTTATTGTGTCTCATTGCCTGCTGATATTTCCACAAAACAGGCATTTGTTTTATATTCCGCACTGCGGAACATATATTCCGCAGTGGTGAACATGTATTCCGCAGTGGTGAACATATATTCCGCAGTGCGGAATATAAACCAAACACCGTGTATAGTTGATTTATACAGGGTATTATGCATAAATCTATACTACTATTT
>JALFPC010000112.1 GCA_022782305.1 Prevotella sp.
TATCAAGGCGCAAGCAAGAAATAAGCGAAATGCTTGTAGAAAAGGGCGATGGCATACATAGCCTATGGAATTCGTTGGCCACACCCAAAAAGGCCAACAACAAGGGAGAGATGATTACAAGCATCATCAGCAATGCCATCACCGCTTTTGATGCCTTTATGCTCATGAGAAAGCTGACCAGCCAATATGGGCGTCTATTTAAAAAGAAGCGCAAATAACACAGTTATATAAAGAGCGCATTTGCATAGGAGGTACGGCCACACTCGCCGCACCTTTAAATCAATTACAGCAAACTACTATGATACTAATCGACAACAAGCCAAACAACAAATCAATCAACAAATCAAACAATAAGCCAAACAACAAATCAAACAACAAAATTACTATCCGCAATAATCATAAACTGGTCATTATCTTGGCGATGATGATGGGATGGCTCCAAACGCAAACTACCATAGCACAAGACGACTTCTCATTCAACGAAGGGGTCAGATACTCGCAATGGGTGATAAACTCGCGTCTCAACAACTATTATGCCAATACCACCTCATGCGGATTTGCCGTGTATGACTACGGTAATTACGACACTCCAGCCATCAACCGCAAAAAGGGCAAAAATAGTTTGGATTATGTGGAGGGACTGGTGGCCAAAAGCATCATAGAGGCATCGCAATATTACAGCCAGTTTGCATGGGCACAACCCTTTGCCACTCCATGGTTTCACAGCATCAAAGAATATGGCAACGCATTCGCATCTAAGGTGAAAACAGGCGGGGGAAGCCTTGACGACCTCAACGCAGTGAAACTCTATCTGCCCCTAAGGGAGATGACACAACAAGGAGCCTTGTATGCCGACAATAACACCTTTGACAATACCACCACAGCACTCAATGCCGCCATCACAGGACTGAAAGCTCACAATAATACATACGTTATAAAAGACGGCGAAATGCTGGCACAAACGGCAGGACATGATGTAACTGGAGGATGGTGGCACAAGTCGGCATACAAAAATCAGATGTGGCTGGACGGTTCGTATATGGGACCAGCACTCTTTGCCGAACTCATCAACTATTCGGGCAAGACCAACAATATCAATAGCGACGACTGGGCACTGGTGACAAGGCAGTTTGTAATACTTCACGACCTATGTTGGAACAATGACGACCAACTGCCCTATCATGCCTTTGCTGCAGACGGGGGCACAAATAGTTCGTCGCATTCCGACACATGGACTGGACTAAGCAGCACCCCACCATATTGCTTCCATTCAGCCTCTTACTGGGGACGTGCGGCTGGATGGTATTTCCTTGCATTGGTAGACGTGCTCGAACAGATGCAGAAGGCAGGACTTGCACAATCTGACGGATATGAACTACTGAATGTTTATCTGCAGGAAATAGCCAAAGGACTGAAAGACCGACAAGACAAGACCACTGGGTGCTGGTATCAGATTCTCGACGAAACGGATGACTACAGCGCTTCGGAATATAACAACGGAAAGAGCCATAGCCAAACAGCCAACTATCTGGAATCGTCGGCCACAGCCCTCTTCACCGCTGCTTATCTCAAGGCTATACGTCTGGGCATGATAAACAGCGATGAATATAAGCAGGTGGCAGAGAATGCCTATAGGGGTATGATAAGCCAATTTTTTGCTCCCGACGGCGATGGCGGCGTGCACATCTTCGGCAGTTGCCGCTCTGCTGGACTTGGAGGCAGTGGCGACTCATACAAGGAAGGGAGTGAACGACTGCGAGACGGTTCCAAAGCTTATTACCTGCTGGGCTATGATGTATCGAAAGTGAAGAAGAGCGACAAGAAAACAGAAGGAAAGGTGATGGGTGCCTTCATAATGGCTGCCACCGAATATGAGCGTGCTCATGAGAAGGCTCTGCTGTTTGCCTACGATCTGGAACCCACCTACAGTATCCAATCGGGACAAATGATTGAAACTAAGGCTTATGGCGACACTACCATGGGCGAAATAGCATACCAATGGTATCGCATGGACGGCACACAGGCTGTGATTGTGGACGGCGCAAACAATTCATCTTTCGCTCCAGCATCCTCGGGCTATTACTACTGCGAGGCTTCTTTGGCCGGCACAAGGGTGAAGACACGCACGGCGGCAGTGATGGTGGATGGTGTTTCTGCCATTTACACCACTTGCTCTGATGATGCCGACAACAAGGCATATAGCCTCGGAGGCCATAAAATCAACGGCTACAGAAGCAACATGCCCAAAGGTGTGTATATACTGAACGGCACCAAGAGGATTATTAAATAATCAGGTTTATTCGTATATCTCCTCTACATCATTATCAATCACATCGTTGCTTATCGAGTCGGCAGGCATATTGCATGGATTGAAATGAGGAGGCAGGTCAAACTTGGCATTCACATCATAGTCGAGACTCTTGTCGGCAAAAACTTTCTGCATGAAATAGGCCCAGATAGGCAGTGCCATGGTGGCACCCTGACCATACATGGAGGTGTCGAAATGAATGTCGCGGTCGTCGCCGCCTACCCACACACCAGCCACGAGTTGAGGAGTGAAGCCCATAAACCACGCATCGCTGTTGTTATTGGTGGTACCAGTCTTGCCACCCATCTCGCAATCGATATTGTACTTATAGCGTATTCTGCCTCCAGTACCACCATCAATCACTCCCTTGAGCATATAAATCATCTTGGCGGCACTCTCTTCGCTAATCACCTCATTCATACGCGGATGGAAGGTGGATATTACATTACCCTCATTGTCCTCGATACGTGTAACAAAGAGCGGAGCCGTGCGTATGCCCTTGTTGGCAAAGGCTGAATAGGCGCTAACCATCTGGCCTACGGTAATCTCACATGGACCAAGACAGAGAGACATAGAAGGATGCATGTTAGGATTGGTCACTCCATACTTATGCAAGAGGTCTACGAATGCGTAGGGCGAGAGATGGCTCATCACCCAGGCCGTTATCCAGTTGTTGGATTGTGCCAATCCCCACTTGAGCGGCACCATCTCACCATAGCGGCGGTGACTGGCATTGCGTGGAGTCCAGCGCTGTCCTGCCACTATATATGTCTGCTGCACGTTGGGAGCCTGATCGCAGGGCGACATTCCATTTTCCATGGCAAGAGAATAGAGGAATGGTTTGATGGTGGAGCCCACCTGCCGGCTGCCATCCATGCACATATCATAATTGAAATGGCTGAAGTTCATACCACCCACGTATGCTTTCACCTCGCCCGTAACAGGACTCATACACATAAATCCGCAACGCAGAAAACTCTTATAATACTTTATTGAGTCGAGAGGAGTCATCACGGTGTCAACCTCGCCATGGTATGAGAAGATGGTCATCTCGGTGGGGCGGCGGAAGCTTTCGAGTATCTTATCTTCGCTCATGCCCAAGGCCTTGAGATTGCGCCATCTGTCGCTCTGCCTTACCGATCTCATGAGTATGCGTTTCACCTCATCTTTAGAGAGTTTACCTGAATATGGGGCATTGGGTTTGCCCTTGTTTTCGCGGTTGAAAGCAGGCTGAAGATAGTTTACCACGTGCCTTTCTACAGCCTTTTCGGCATAGTCCTGCATGCGTGAATCTATGGTGGTATATACTTTCAATCCGTCAGTATATATATTATAAGGTGTGCCATCTTTCTTCTTGTTCTTATTGCACCATCCGCATAGAGGGTCGGTCTCCCAAGCTATCGAGTCCTGCACATATTTGGCATAGGCCCAGTCGGGATATTGGCTGCGCTGCGGTTGCTTGGCCATGAGGTATGTGCGCAAAAACTCCCTCAGATAGGTAGCGATGCCGTCTTTATGGTCTGAGACATGGAAATTGAGACCCAGCGGCAGGTTAGATAACGAGTCGCAGTGTGAAGCTGACAGATAGCCTGCTTTCTCCATCTGCGCGAGCACCACATTGCGTCGCTCCACACAACGCTCTGGATGTCTGACGGGATTGAAGTATGAGGGGTTCTTGCACAGTCCGATGAGAGTGGCTGCCTCATTGACCGACAAGTTCTTGGGATCTTTGCCGAAATAGGTATTTGAAGCCGTCTTGATGCCCACTGCATTATGCAGAAAATCAAAATAGTTTAGATAAAGGGCTATGATCTCGTCTTTAGTGTAGGTGCGCTCCAGTTGTACTGCTATCACCCACTCTATTGGTTTCTGCATGAGTCGCTCTGCCACGCTGTGGGCTTTTTCGGTAAAGAGTTGCTTGGCCAACTGCTGGGTGATGGTGGAACCACCGCCTGCACTTTTCTGTCCCATCAGTCCGCGTTTTACCACAGCACGGCCTAAGGCAATAAAGTCGATGCCCGAATGCTCATAGAACCTCACATCCTCAGTGGCCACAAGAGCCTGAATGAGATGGGGCGACATCTGATCATAGTCTACGCATATTCGGTTTTCCTTGTTATAATTCCATGTGCCCATTATCTTGCCATCGGCAGAATATATCTGGGTGGCAAAACGGCTTATTGGGTTCTGCAAATCTTCAACGGGAGGCATATATCCTATCCACCCTTTGGCTATGGCTGTAAAAGATAATGCAGCTATCAAAACAGACACTGCCAAAAGAGCCCATAGTGTGCAAACGAAATATTTTCTCATGCTTTTTCGTGTTATAAAGGCATTATTTGACTGCAAAAGTAAGTATTTTCAACGAGATATTGAAAAAAAAATCATTATTTCTGAAGAATAGTGTGCGTAAATCGGAAATTATTACTAACTTAGCGGTCGAAAACAGACATAACGCAAAATAACTGCAATGGAAAAGCATAATTTTGTAACGATTGCCGACATCTCAAAAGAGAAAATCATGTATATGATTGAAATGGCAAGGGAGTTTGAAAAACACCCTAACAGAGAACTGCTCAAGGGCAAGGTGGTGGCCACACTGTTCTTTGAACCTTCCACCCGTACACGCCTAAGCTTTGAAACAGCCGCAAACCGACTGGGCGCAAAGGTCATCGGATTTGCTGACCCGAAAGTTACCAGCGGCACCAAGGGAGAAACCCTCAAAGATACCATCCTCATGGTGAGCAACTATGCCGACGTGATTGTGATGAGACATCATATAGAGGGTGCGGCACAATATGCCAGCGAGGTGGCTCCAGTGCCTATCGTGAACGCAGGCGACGGAGCGCACCAACATCCATCGCAATGCATGCTCGACCTCTATTCAATATACAAAACACAGGGCACGCTCGAAAACCTTAACATCTATCTCGTTGGCGACCTCAAATACGGCCGTACAGTCCATTCGCTTATCATGGCAATGAGACATTTCAATCCTACATTTCATTTCGTGTCGCCTGCCGAATTGTCTATGCCCGACGAATACAAAATGTATTGTAAGCAAAACGGCATCAAATTCGTAGAGCATAGAGACTTCAATGAGGACACCATCGCCGATGCCGACATACTATATATGACAAGAGTGCAGAAAGAGAGATTCTCAGACCTCATGGAGTATGAAAGGGTCAAGAACGTATATATTCTGCACAACGACATGCTCGGCAAGGCAAAAGAGAATATGAGAATACTGCATCCGTTGCCAAGAGTTAACGAGATTAGTTATGACGTGGACGACAACCCACACGCTTATTACATACAACAGGCTGGCAACGGATTGTTTGCACGACAGGCCATCTTCTGCGATGTGCTCGGCATTAGCCTCGAAGACGTGAGAAACGACAATACAATCATA
This sequence comes from Prevotella sp., assembly GCA_022782305.1. Lineage (GTDB taxonomy): Bacteria > Bacteroidota > Bacteroidia > Bacteroidales > Bacteroidaceae > Prevotella. Next base: position 5,721 of record JALFPC010000112.1, read on the forward strand.
CCATAATTTCATATCTGAAAGCAACATGGCAAAAAAGGAAAGACTCGTGGCTGCCATTCAGAATGGCACCGTCATTGACCATATACCTGCAGGCAAAACCTTTCAGGTGGTAAACCTGCTCGGACTCACCACACTGGAAACTCCCGTGACAATAGGTTGCAATTTCGAATCAAAGAAACTATTCAGAAAGGGTATCATCAAGGTGGAAGACAAGTTCTTTACAGATGAGGAGATATCACGACTGTCGGTGGTGGCACCAAATATAGTGCTCAATATCATACACAACTACGAAGTGGTGGAAAAGAAAACTGTGATCACTCCCGATGAACTAAGGGGAATAGTGAAATGCAACAATCCCAAATGCATTACAAACAATGAACCTATGGACACCCTCTTCCATGTGGTAAACAAGGAAAACGGCATACTCAAATGCCACTACTGCGAAAAAGAACAGGATATAAACAAAGTGGAACTGGTTTAAGGTGGGCTCCAGCAATGCCTGCCGCAACTTAACATAAAAAAAGTATAAAGAAATGGAAAGAGATCAAAAAGTTTTTGACCTTATTGAAAAGGAGCACCAGAGACAACTCAAAGGTATCGAACTGATTGCTTCTGAAAATTTTGTCAGTGATGAGGTAATGGAGGCCATGGGTAGCTTCCTCACCAACAAGTATGCCGAAGGATATCCAGGCAAACGATATTACGGCGGTTGCCAGGTGGTGGACCAGGTGGAGCAATTGGCTATTGACAGAGTGAAAGAACTCTTCGGTGCTGAATATGCAAACGTGCAACCACACTCTGGTGCACAGGCCAACGCAGCTGTGCTGCTCACCGTGCTCAAGCCAGGCGACACATTCCTCGGTCTCAACCTCGCTCATGGAGGACACCTCTCTCACGGTTCGCTGGTCAACACATCTGGCATACTGTATAATGCAGTAGGATATGATCTCGATCAAGAAACAGGTAGAGTGAACTATGACCAAATGGAGCAACTGGCACTCGAACATAAGCCCAAGCTCATCATAGGTGGCGGTTCTGCTTACAGCCGCGAATGGGACTACAAACGCATGAGAGAGATTGCCGACAAGGTGGGAGCACTGCTCATGATTGATATGGCACACCCTGCTGGTCTCATAGCAGCCGGACTTCTCGACAACCCAGTGAAATATGCACATATCGTAACTTCTACAACACACAAGACACTGCGCGGACCACGTGGAGGTATCATCCTCATGGGCAAGGACTTTGAAAACCCATGGGGACTCACCACTCCAAAGGGTGCAGTCAAGATGATGAGCCAACTGCTCAACTCTGCTGTGTTCCCAGGCATTCAGGGTGGACCGCTTGAGCATGTCATAGCCGCCAAGGCAGTGGCCTTCGGAGAGGCTCTCAAACCAGAATTCAAACAGTGGGCAGCACAGGTAAAGAAGAATGCTGCTGTATTGGCAGACGAACTGACTAAGCGCGGATTCACAATAGTAAGCGGTGGCACCGACAACCACTCTATGCTCGTAGACCTCAGAAGCAAATATCCTGAACTAACAGGAAAAGTGGCTGAAAACGCACTCGTGGCTGCCGACATCACAGTAAACAAGAATATGGTGCCTTATGACAGCCGTAGCGCATTCCAAACCAGCGGTATCAGACTGGGTACTCCTGCCATCACTACACGAGGTGCCAAAGAGGACCTCATGATAAAGATTGCTGCATTCATAGAAGAGGTGCTCAATGCTCCTGAGGATGAGGCAGTAATAGCAAGTGTAAGGGAGAGAGTAAACGAGATAATGAAGGATTATCCTCTCTTCGCATATTAAATGCACTGATGATTTAAATAATTTATATATTTCTTTGGGAGTCGGGAATCTGTAATGATACCCGACTCTCTTTTTTATAGGTAGGGTCTACAAATACACATCTATAGACATTGTTACCAACACAATACACAAAAAAATCACGATAAATTTGTTTTATTGACAAAAAAAACATACCTTTGCATTCTATAAGAAATTGTTGTCATGCTCAACACGAAATGTATTGAACAACAAATGAAATACTAAAACAATATTAACTAACAAAAAACAACAATAGATAATTGAAAAATGATGAAAAGAATTATTACTATGGCTGTTGCTATGATGCCTATATGCATGACAGCACAGTGTTTTGACTATGACATGACAGCACAACAACCCGTTTACTCACAAGAAACGGGATATGGCTACGATATCTTGCCAGCACCTACAAGCAAGAGCAACGAACCATTCTATTTCTCTGTAAATGTGCCAGATGGCAACTATAAAGTAAGAGTGGTGCTGGGGGCAAAGAAGAAAGCATCCAATACTACCGTGAGGGCAGAGGGCAGACGACTCATGGTGGAAAACATTAGCTTAAAGAAAGGTAAAGAGGCTGCATTTGAATTTGTGGTAAACAAACGCTCGCCAAAAATCAATGACAAGGAAAGGGTTAGGATAAAGGAACGCGAGAAGACATATCTGGCATGGGACAACAAACTGACCTTAGAATTCAATGGCGACGCACCTGCCGTGAAAAGCATACATATAGAAAAAGATGACGTATGCCCCACCATCTATCTTTGCGGCAACTCTACCGTGGTAGACCAAAACGAGGAGCCATGGGCCAGCTGGGGACAGATGATCACAAGATGGTTTAACGAGAATATTGCTATATCAAACCATGCTGAGAGCGGACTGAGCGCCAGCACATTCATTGGAGGCGGACGATTGGACAAAATAATGGCTACACTCAAAAAAGGTGACTACGTGATAGTTGAATTCGGACATAACGACCAAAAAGAGAAAAGACCTGGGAGCGGAGCTTACTATAACTTCAGTTATAACCTCAAAATCTTTATTGACAGAGTGAGGTCTGTGGGCGCAGAGATAATATTCTGCACCCCTACACAGAGACGATCATTTGACACAAATGGAAAGATCAGAGAGACTCATGCCAACTATCCCGAGGCAATGGAAGCAGTGGCCAAGAGGGAAAACGTGAAGGTGATAGACCTGCACCAGATGACACGCGAACTCTTTGAGGCCATGGGAGAGGAAGATAGCAAGAGAGCACTCGTGCATTATCCAGCTAACACATTCCCAAATCAAGACAAACCACTGGCTGACAATACTCACTTCAATGCCTTTGGCGCATACGAGGTGGCCAAATGCGTGGTGATGGGAATGAAGAAACTAAACCTGCCCATTACACAAAACCTTAGGGCTGAATTCCAGGATTTCGATCCTAATCACCCAGATGACTGGAAAACATTCAAATGGGCACCATCTAAGATAGCAAGCACAGTGAAACCTGACGGCAATTGATGAATAGAAAAAGCTTTCATCATTTTGCAATTACAATTATAGAGTTTTAAACTAAAACCATAAGGATATCCTAATGAATAAGAATTTCATTTCTTTGGCAACCATGCTGATGTTGTCATCGATAGCCATGGCACAGTCGTGGCCGACACCATCTCCCGAGGCAAAACCGGGTGCGAGATGGTGGTGGCTCGGTTCTGCAGTCAACGACAAAGACCTCAAATGGAACCTCGAGGAATATGCACGCACTGGTATAGGGGCAGTTGAAATCACTCCCATCTATGGTGTAAAAGGCAATGATGCAAACAATCTGCCGTTTCTATCCTCACCATGGATGAAAGCATTGCAGACCGTGGAAAACGTAGGAAAAGCCAACGGAATACTCGTAGATATGAACTGCGGAACGGGATGGCCCTTCGGTGGTCCGCTTGTGCCCATATCAGAAGCGGCTGCCAAACTGGTGTATACCGATACCATAGTGACAGGTGCACAATTAAGAAAAGGTATCTCCATAGCACTCAACGACCCAAAAGAACTGAAATTTGCAACCCTCAGCAGGGTGATGGCATATACTGATGGTGATAAGCCTGCCAATATAACCGATATGGCAAACAACGGCATGGTGGTAATGAAAAAGGCTGCCAAGAAAAAAACATACAGAGTGATAGCAGCCTATTGCTCACGCACCAGACAGATGGTGAAGCGTGCCGCCCCAGGTGGAGAAGGGTATGTGATAGACCATTTCGACCGCAATGCCGTAGCTCATTATCTCGACAGGTTTGAAAAGGCTTTTGCCGAAAACAACGTGGCTTATCCACATACGTTCTTCAATGACTCTTATGAGGTGTATAAGGCCAACTGGACTCCTACCCTATTTGAAGAATTTGAAAAACGCAGAGGATATAAACTCGAAGACTATCTGCCACAATTGCTCGGTGACGTGGAGGACGAAGGCAACAAAGTGCTCGTAGACTACCGAGAAACTCTCAGCGACATGCTACTCGAGAATTTCAGCCAACAATGGACAGCATGGGCGCACTCTCACGGTGCCAAGACTCGCAACCAGGCTCATGGCTCTCCTGCAAACCTCATAGATGTATACTCGTCAGTAGATATTCCAGAGATTGAAGGATTCGGCCTCTCTGAGTTCGGCATCAAGGGGTTGCGCCGCGACGAGGGTTATACACGCAAAAACGATAGCGATGTGAGCATGCTCAAATATGCATCGTCGGCAGCACATATCAATGGACGCACCCTGGTGAGTTCTGAAACCTTCACTTGGCTCACAGAGCATTTCCGTACATCACTGTCGCAGTGCAAACCAGATATTGATCTTATGTTTTCATGCGGAGTAAACAATATGTATTTCCATGGCACCACCTATTCGCCAAAAGACGATCCATGGCCAGGATGGAAATTCTATGCAAGCATAGACATGAGTCCCACCAATAGTATATGGCGCGATGCTCCATACATGATGAAATATATTGAGAGATGCCAGTCGTTCCTGCAAATGGGAAAACCAGACAACGATTTCCTCGTATTGCTGCCTGTAAGGGACATGTGGGCACAACGCCACGGAAAAGGGGCCGGCTCGCTGCTCATGCAGTTTGACATACACTCTATGGCCAAGAAGGCACCCGACTTCATCAAGAGTATCATAGACATAGACAAGGCGGGCTTTGACTGCGACTATATCTCAGAGAAATACCTGATGACCACTGCATATAAGAATGGAAAACTCGAAACGGCTGCGGGCACAAGGTATCACGCTCTAATCATTCCAGGCACAGGACGAATGCCTGAGAAGGTGAAGGCTCATATCGAAGACCTGAAGAAGCAGGGGGCAGTAATTATTTATGGTACCGAGGCTGACAAACTGGCTAAGGCTGCCACTCCAGAGGAGATGCGCAAGACGCATGGACTGAGAGCCATACGCAGACAAAATGATAGCGGATACCATTATTTTATTGCCAACCTTACACCTAATGATATTGACGACATAGTAAAACTTAGCGTGGAAGGGAATGACGCTAAATGGTTTGACCCATTAACAGGAAAGATCTATGACGCACAACTCTCTGACAAGGGTGTGAGGATAGCCTTGAGAAGTGGCGAATCAATGATACTGCAGATATACAACAAAAAACTCAATACCAACAACGGAAACAGACCAGAGTTGACAGATGATGTGAGATATCTCAACAGCGGATGGACATTGCAGTTTGAGCAGTGCGCACCTAAAGTGGAGGGCACATACCCTATAGGCAAACTCATGACATGGGAGAAACTTGATAACGATTCTGCTAAGGTTACCATGGGCACGGGTGTCTACACCACACAGGTGGAGATGAGCGGCGAGGATGCTGCTGCCCAGTGGGCCATAGACCTTGGTGACGTGAGAGAGAGCGCCAGGGTGTATGTCAATGGCAAACTGATTGGATGCGCATGGTCTGTACCTTATATTCTCGACTGTGGTAAAGCATTCAAAAAGGGGAAAAATACCTTGGAGATAAAGGTTACAAATCTGCCTGCCAACCGAATTGCCAATCTCGACAGACAAGGTGTAAAATGGAGAAAGTTCAATGAAATAAATATCGTAGATATCAATTACAAAAAGACTGGTTACGCTGAATGGCAACCAGTGGCCAGTGGACTCAACTCTACAGTAAAACTCATCAAAGAAAAATAATATGATGATCAAACAAAAAAAAGATGTGAATAGTAAGATTGCCATAATAACAATAGTAACTATTAATTAAAAAATCACTAATATAGAAAATGGATTCGATAAGAAACAATGATGGCAGTCGACACAGAAGAAAACGACATACCGATGGCGCAAGCGAATACAAAAGAAGAAACCTAAGTGCCATAGAGCGCAGAAAAAAAATGGCACGTATCACTTATCGGCTGTTATGTATAATGGCAGCATTGTTATTTTTGGCAGTTGTCGTCCTTTATTTCTTTGACAAATAAAGGGCGGCAACGCTGCTTTTATTGGATGGCAACATTGATTTTATCGAAATAAGACACAAGAAATTTGGTTATTTGCACAATAGATTGTAACTTTGCCGACAAATATCGACGAAACAGATGTATGACAGGAATAAAGATTAATGACCAGGTGCTCAGGGATGCCGCCAGCGAAGGCAACGATGCTTTTGTAAAAGCATTCGTGGATGCCATATATGATTACATAGGTGGACCACTGACAGCAGAAACAATGTCTATGCTCAATGCCAATCAGATAACACTGCTGGCATTCCAGATAGTACACGACGAGGTTATGGATGGAGGATTTGTGCAACTAATCCACAATGGATACGGACCTTTCATATTTAAAAATCCCTTTGCCAAATCTCTCAGAACCTGGGGAATGAAAGAAATGGCCAAACTCATCAATAAAGCACATGACCTGTATAGAGATAACCATGAAGAGATAGAGAAAGAGTGCAGCGATGAGGAGTTTATGGCACTATTTGAAAGATACCCGAAATTTGATGACCTCGACGACTTCTTTATCGAAAATGAGGAGGAATGGGTGTCAGAGGTAGCTCATTTCATAGATGAGCATATAGAACAATTTGCAACCATCACAGAATGAATAAAGAACAGGAACAGATAAGAAAGAAAAGCCCAGTGAACATACGCAACAAGAAAGCTGCTTTTGACTATTTCTTCGTTGACAATTTCACTGCAGGCATTGTGCTCACCGGCACAGAAATAAAGTCTATCAGGGCGGGCAAGGCTTCGCTCACAGACTCTTTCTGCTATATAAACAACGGCGAAATATGGGTGAAAGGCATGAATATAAGCCCCTATTTCTACGGAAGCTATAATAACCACGACGCAAAAAGAGACAGAAAACTGTTGCTCAACAAAAAAGAAATAGCTAAACTGAGGGGAGCCACCAAACAGACGGGATTCACCATCATACCGATACTTGTGTTTATTGATGAACACGGCAGAGCGAAAATGGATATCGCCCTCTGCAGAGGCAAAAAGATGTTTGACAAGAGACAAACACTAAAGGAAAAAGAAGACAGACGCGAAATGGAACGCGCAATGAAAGTATAGGCTATGATAAGCAGACAAGACCGTATAGATAAGCTCAAAAGCCTGATAGGCAGCAGGATAATGATATTGGATGGTGCCATGGGTACCATGATTCAACAATATGGACTGGAGGAAAAAGACTTCAGAAATGATCTCTGTGCCCCAGACATTGTGATGAAGGGCAACAATGATATTCTCAATATCACAAGACCTGACATCATTGCCGATATCCACAGAAAATATCTCGAGGCAGGAGCAGACATCATATCAACAAACACTTTCAGTAGCCAAAGGATTTCACAAGCCGACTACAAGGCTGAAGGGATGGCACGGGAGATGGCAAGAGAGGGTGCCAGAATAGCACGACGTGAGGCTGACAAGATGGAGGCCGATGGCAGACCCAGATGGGTGGCAGGCTCTGTGGGACCCACAAACAAGACATGCTCTATGAGTCCCGACGTTAGCAATCCAGCATTCCGCGAATTATCATACGACCAACTGCTCAATGCTTATTTCGAACAGATGGAAGCACTCATTGAAGGGGGCGCAGACATCATACTCATAGAAACAATCTTCGATACTCTCAATGCCAAGGCTGCCATAGCAGCGGCCATGATGGCTATGGAAAAAGCAGGCGAACAACTGCCCATCATGCTCTCTGTGACTATCAGCGACCTGGCAGGACGCACCCTGAGCGGACAAACACTCGAGGCTTTTGTGGCCAGCGTCTGCTCATACCCCATCTTCTCTATAGGCCTCAACTGCTCGTTCGGAGCAAGGCAGATGCTTCCTTTCCTAAGGCAACTGGCAGCGTGCTCACCTTTTTACGTTAGCGCATACCCCAACGCAGGACTGCCCAACAGTCTCGGACTGTATGACGAAACTCCCGACACCATGGCTCCGCAGATTGCAGAGATGGTGAACGAAGGTCTGGTAAACATCATTGGCGGATGCTGTGGCACCACAGAAAAATTCATTGAACGTTATGTGCCGATAGTGGAGGGCGCCATGCCACATGTGCCTGCAAAACGCGATAATAATATCTGGCTCAGCGGTCTCGAAAGAATGAAGACGGGAGAGATGGTGCCATTTGTGAATGTGGGCGAGAGATGCAATGTGGCAGGATCACGCAAATTTCTCCGACTCATCAAGGAGCATAACTACAACGACGCACTGGCCATTGCACGCAAACAGGTGGCAGACGGTGCCATGGTCATAGATATCAACATGGATGACGCCCTCATAGATGCAAAAGAGGAGATGGTCACATTCCTAAACATGATTGCAGCCGAACCCGACATAGCACGAGTACCCGTAATGATAGACTCATCCAAATGGGATGTTATCATGGCTGGACTCAAATGCGTGCAGGGCAAAGGCATAGTAAACTCCATATCACTTAAAGAGGGTGAGGAGGTGTTTAAAAGCCATGCCCGAGATATCATGAGCATGGGGGCTGCCACCGTGGTGATGTGCTTTGACGAACAAGGACAGGCCACCTCATTCCAACGACGGATAGACATTGCACAAAGGGCATACCGAATACTGACCGAAGAGGTGGGCATGAACCCCACAGACATCATCTTTGATCCGAATATTCTGGCCATTGCCACAGGCATGGAGGAGCATAACGACTATGCCGCCGACTTCATACGCTCAACAGAATGGATAAGGCAAAACCTCAAGGGTGCACACGTGAGCGGTGGTGTGAGCAATCTCTCATTCTCATTCAGAGGCAACAACTATATCCGCGAGGCCATGCATGCCGTATTCCTCTATCATGCCATCAGCAAAGGCATGGATTTCGGAATAGTCAATCCTACCACCAAAGTGACATACAGCGACATTCCTGATCAACAACTCGAGATAATAGAGGATGTGGTGCTCAACAGACGAAAGGATGCCGCAGACAGACTGATAGCATTGGCTGAAGAAATCAGAAACAAAGAGGCAGAGAATGGTAATGGCAATACCAATGCCCAAACAAACGACAACATGCCTGAATGGAGAAAAGACTCGGTTGACAAGAGGCTTTCAACAGCATTGATAAAAGGCATAGGCGACTGGTTGCAGCAAGATATTGACGAAGCCCTACCCCTTTATGACAGTCCGGTAAAGATAATTGAAGGTCCACTCATGGATGGCATGAACACCGTAGGGGAACTATTTGGCAGCGGCAAGATGTTTCTTCCACAGGTGGTAAAGTCGGCGCGAACCATGAAGGCGGCTGTGAGCATACTGCAACCATACATAGAAGCCAGCAGGGCGGAAGGCGCAAAAAAAGCTGGGCGTGTGCTACTGGCCACTGTAAAGGGCGACGTGCATGATATTGGCAAGAATATTGTAGGTGTGGTGATGGCTTGCAACAACTATGACGTGATAGACATGGGAGTGATGGTGCCAGCAGAACAGATAGTGAAAAAAGCTATAGAAACAAAAGCTGATATCATAGGACTAAGCGGACTCATCACCCCAAGCCTCGAAGAGATGGTAAACGTGGCCACAGAGATGGAAAGGGCTGGACTAAAAATACCAATAATGATCGGTGGGGCTACAACAAGCGAAATGCATGTGGCACTCAAGATATCACCCGTATACAGCGGATTGGTAACATGGATGAAAGACGCCTCGCAAAATGCCATCATGGCTCCCAAGATGATTGATTTAGAGCAGGCAGCCATCATGAAAAAAACACTCGAAGATAAATACGAACAGCTCAGAGATGAATATCATCAACAACAGCATAAACTATCATCAATAGAAGAGGCAAGAAAAAACAGATTGAACTTATTTTAATCATGAACAAGATAACAACAATATTATTCGACCTCGGTGGCGTGATCATGACCATTGACCAGTCAGAGGCAGTTAGACGATTTACAGAGATAGGACTCAAGGATGCATGTAAGCAACTGGACCCTTATACCCAGGGCGGCATCTTCGGAGACCTCGAGAGCGGCAAGATCAGCGACGAGGAGTTTAGGGCCGAACTATCGGTGATGATAGGTCATGAGGTTACGTGGGAGCAATGTCAGTATGCCTGGATGGGCTACTGCGGCGGTGTGCCCGAGCGCAACCTCAAACTATTGCTCAACCTGAGAGAGAAAGGCTATAGGGTTGTGCTCGTGTCTAATACCAACCCTTTTATGATGGCATGGGCCATGGATGGCGACTTTGACGGAAAAGGCAACCCACTGAGCCATTACGTAGATAAGGCTTATCTAAGCTACGAGTGCAAGGTAATGAAACCCAACGAGAGATTCTTCCGCATAGTGACAGCAGAAGAAAAGATAATTCCAAACGAAACACTCTTCGTTGACGATGGTCCAAGAAACGTAGCAGCAGCAAGCCAACTGGGCATGCACACATTCTGCCCGCAAAACGGTGCAGACTGGACCGAAGAGATCTTTGACCATATAAATACTAACTACATCTAACTGATGAAAATAAAGACATTACTCATAGCTGCCATCATGGCAATGGTAGGCACCACCAACACATTGGCACAACATAAAAGGGAATTCAGAGGTGCATGGATTCAATGTGTAAACGGACAGTTTATGGGCATGGGCACCGAGGAGATGCAAAAAACTTTGACCATGCAACTGAACGAATTGCAGAAGGATGGAGTAAACGCAATCATCTTTCAGGTAAGACCGGAATGCGACGCCTTGTATGAAAGCGATATTGAACCATGGAGTCGATTCCTCACAGGCACACAGGGACAGGCACCATCTCCTTATTGGGACCCACTGAAATGGATGGTGGACCAATGCCACAAGAGAAACATGGAACTGCATGCATGGATAAACCCATACAGAGCAAAAACCAAAACCACCACCACCCTCAGCACCAACCATATATCAATACGCAAACCAGAAAGCGGATTCAATTATGACGGACAGATAATACTCAATCCCGCATTAGATGAAAACAGGGAATATATATGCCATGTGACCGCTGATATCCTCAGAAGATACGATGTGGACGGACTTCATATAGATGACTATTTCTACCCATACCCTGTAGCGGGACAGACTATACCCGACACAAAATATTTTGAAGCAAATTCCAACGGCATTGCCAATATCAATGACTGGAGGAGGTATAATGTAAACCTCTTTGTAAAGCAACTACATGATACCATAGCTGCAGTAAAACCATGGGTAAAATTCGGAGTATCACCCTTCGGCATATACCGTAATAAAAAAAATGACCCCAATGGCAGCAACACAAACGGACTGCAGAATTATGATGATCTGTATGCCGATGTGCTGCTATGGGTGAACAACGGATGGGTGGACTATTGTGTGCCACAACTCTATTGGCAAATCGGGCACCCAACAGCCGACTATGAAACCCTTATCAAATGGTGGAATAAGCATGCCGCCAAAAGACCCCTCTTCATAGGCGAAGACATAGAACGCACAGCCAAGTATGCAGACAAGACAAATCCAAATATCAACCAAATGCCTGCCAAATATGCACTGCACAACCAGTTGCCCAACGTAAAGGGAACAGTGCTGTGGTATGCCAAGGCAGCCGTTGACAATGTGGGCAACTATGGTTCGATGCTTCGCAACGTGTATTGGAAATATCCTGCTCTGCAACCATCCATGCCCTTTATTGACGGCAAAGCGCCCAAGAAGGTCAAGAGGATGAAAGTGCTCAATATTGATGGCGACATGGTGCTCTTTTGGACAGCCCCATCGGGCAAGTCATGGAAAGACATGGCAACAAAATATGTGGTATACAGATTCGAGAAAGGTCAGAAAACAGACATCTCCAATCCAATGAATATCATAACCATCACCAGCGACACGTATCTAAAACTGCCATACCAAGATGGTACAAAAGAGTATACATACGTAGTCACAGCCCTCGACCGCATGCAAAACGAAAGCAAAGCCGTGAAGAAAAAGGTTAAACTATAGGAACTCTTCCGATAAGCAAGAATTCCTATAGCATAAATCCTTTTATAACAATAATCCTTTTAGCGATGAGCAATAATCAGGGTTTCAGTATTTCCATTGTTCTGCCAATGGCATCCTCCATGGTATAGATGGGTTTAAAGCCCAGTTCCTTTATCCTATGGTTGGCCAGAATGGCATTCATGGCAATACTGAAACCTTTGCGTTCTGCTTCAGAAGGCAGATCAAAGACCACCTCCTTGCCGCAACACTTGGCACAAAGCCCGGCAAAATCCTTTAGATGCACATTGGTCTTTTCGCTGCTCACATTATAAGCCACTCCAATTTCTCCATTCAGAAGAACAGTGAGCAGACCATAGACAGCATCTGCCACATAGGTATATGAGAAATATTGGTTACCCTCGCTCTTCAGCACAATATTCTCTCCAGCAATAGCTTTTTTGATAAACTGAGAAGATGCCTTGCTGTCAGACTCAAGCATAGTGGGACCAAAGATCCTGCATAGTCGCGCAATCTTTACTTTAACCCCTTTCTCTGCTATATACGATTGGCAAAGAGCCTCGCATGAGCGCTTAGACTCATTATAGCACGAGCGCGCATTGGAAAGATTCAACTTGCCATTATAATCTTCTGTAAACTCCTCATTGGCAATGGCATTTCCATACACCTCGTTAGTGGATGTATACACGACAGTGGCTCCCGACTTGTCGGCAAGGTTCAATGCGTTTATAGCTCCATGAATATTGATGAGCATGGTTTCTATGGGATACTGCGAATAAGCCAATGGATGGGTATTGCTGGCCATAGGAAGGATATAGTCTACCTTCAATTCATCACAGAAAGGTTGGCATACATCCTGCTCAATGAAAGAAAACATCGGGTTGCCGAAATGATCTCCCAATCGCTTCTGTGCCTTTGCCTTGTTTCTGCCCACTGCATATACCATTACACCATCTATCGACATCAGCACATCTATGAGCATAACTCCCACCATGCCAGTGGCACCAGTAATAAGGAAACTCTTACCCTTCAAACGGTCAGAGTCAATCAACGACAGGATATTCCTGATATCCTCTTGATAGAGAGGATGTTTTTTGTTTAGTTTCATACCATTGATCATTTTAACCAGTTGTCTTTGTCTCTTGACATATATCCCTTGAAGAGTTCAAGGTCGTCTTTGGTGGTGAGTTTGATATTCTTGTCGCTCCCAGCTGCGAAATGCAGTCTGACACCGAGTTCCACCATCATAGTATTCGTATAATGCGACCCATGTATGCCTATTCCCTTATCAAAAGCCTCATGATATTTCTCATCGAGCAAACCAAACTTATAAGCCTGTGGAGTGGCCACCCTACGCAGAGTTTCTCTGGGAATAAACTGTGTGGTGGTGGTATTGTCATCCTCGCTAACCACAAAGATCTGCTCGTTATAAGGCATAGACGTAACAGCATTGCCATACTTTTGCGCCTTTGATATCACATCGGTGAGCACCATAGGTTCGATGAGCGGTCTGATACCATCATGAATAATGATGATGTCATCATTATTTGCCTTTCCTTCAAGGTTGAAGACACCATTCCTTATAGACTCCTGTCCGGTATTTCCACCTGTAGTAATCCATTTTAGTTTGTCAATGCCAAACTGCTTGGTGTAGGCAGACAACACATGTTCCCACCCATCAAGACATACCACCTCTATGGCATCAACCATAGGATGCCTCTGAAAACTCTCCAATGTGTAGATAAGCACAGGCTTGTCATACACATTAATAAACTGCTTGGGAATATCTTGCCCCATGCGGTGCCCCGAGCCACCAGCTATTATTACTGCTATGTTCATTTCATTAATACATGTCTATTTGGTTTCTGTTTCCATATATTTCAGCCATGCCATACTGGATGCATCCGACGGCATGCGCCAGTCGCCTCGTGGACTCAGGCTCACGCTGCCCACCTTGGGGCCGTCTGGCAAGCAACTGCGTTTAAACTGTTGATTGAAAAATCTGCGGCAGAACACCTTAAGCCAATAAACTATTGTAGCCCTGTCAAAGTCGAAGGCTTTCATAGCAAGCATAAGTATTCGCTGTGGTGTCATTCCATGTCTCATAAAATGGTAAAGGAAGAAATCATGCAGTTCATACGGTCCCACCAAGTCTTCAGTCTTTTGGGTTATATTACCATCTGAGTCGGCAGGTATGAGTTCAGGACTTATAGGTGTGTCTACGATATCGAGCAATACAGCCTTTGACTCTTCATCCACATAATTATGTGCAGCATGTTTAACCAGATATCTGACCAGTGTTTTTGGCACACCTGCATTCACTGCATACATAGACATGTGGTCGCCATTATATGTGCACCATCCCAAAGCCAGTTCGCTCAGGTCTCCGGTACCTATCACCATACCGTTATATTTATTACTGAGGTCCATGAGTATCTGCGTTCTCTCTCGAGCCTGTGAGTTTTCGTATGTCACGTCATGAATGTTGATGTCATGACCGATATCATGGAAATGCTGTTTTACGCTGTCGCCTATTGGTATTTCCAATATAGTAATACCAAGAAACTTCATCAGCGATATAGCATTGTTGTATGTACGTCCCGAAGTTCCAAATCCAGGCATGGTCACACCGATGATGCCCTTTCTATCGATGTTGAGCATATCAAAGGCCTTAACCACAACGAGCAGTGCGAGAGTGGAATCCAGTCCACCACTTATTCCTATAACCGCATTTTTGCAATGAGTGTGCTGCAATCGCTTGACCAGTCCGAGGGCTTGTATTGATAGTATTTCGGCGCATGTATCGTTCATACGGTCAGAAGAAGGAATAAAGGGAGTGCTATTCACGTTGCGTATGATGTCAATACTCTCTTCAAATGATGTATAGTCTGTATTCACGACTATGGCATCCATGTCCTTTCGACTGCATGAGAAGGTAGAGTTGGCTCTACGCTCATGCCTCAGAGTTTCTATGTCTATCTGTCCCATGCACACCTGTGGTTGCATAGAGAAGCGTTGGCCTATATTCTCGAAATGCCCGTTTTCGGCCACAAAGAGCTTTCCACCATACACCACATCCTGTGTGCTCTCGCCATATCCAGCCGATGCATACACATATCCACAGATGAGTCGTGCGGAATGCATGCGTATCAGGTCGCGCAGATATTGGTGCTTACCCACCAGTTCATCGCTTGCCGAGAGGTTGAAGATGATGTCTGCCCCTGCCAGTGCAAGGTGGCAACTAGGTGGCACGGGAGCCCACACATCTTCACAAATCTCAATACCGAAACGCAGGCCGTCAGGAGTTTGGAATATCTGTGGTCTCGGTGTTACCGTCACCTTCTGCATGCAGAGTGTAATGGTAGTTTCGTTGATATCTAAAATGGAGGTAAACCATCTTTTCTCATAGAACTCCCCATAATTTGGTAAAAAGGATTTGGCCACCACTCCCAGGATATTTCCTTTCTGAATAACAACGGCAGCATTTACCAGACTACCACACACGTCAATGGGCATGCCCACGATAATGATGGAGCGAATCGAAAGCGAGAAGGTGAGCAGATCATCGAGAGCATTCTCAGCCTCATGCAGCAGGAAATCATTATTGAAGAGGTCCTGACAAGAATATCCAGTAATTGACAGTTCTGGGGTCACTATTATCTCTGCACCATTTTTGGCTGCCTGTGCCACCACGTCCTTGATAGATTGTGCATTGCTGTGTGGGTCGGCAACGAATACACCTGGTATTACTGCTGCCACAGTAGAAAAGCCGTTGTACATAGTTAAATATTTTTATCTGTTATAAATAATGAACAATCTCCATAGCTCAAGAAACGGTAACCATTATTGAGAGCATGGTCATACACGTCATGCCATCTATCGCCTATCAACGCGCTTACGAGCAGGAGCAATGTTGACTGTGGCTGATGAAAATTGGTTACCAGTATTTTTACTATCTTATAGTCATATCCTGGTGCAATGATGATCTGAGTGGACGAATGAAGCACTGTTTGCTCATGCCTGTCCATCCATGCGAGCAGATGGGTGAGTGCCTCGCGTGCCGACATTGTGGGATGTGTATCGTATGGCAACCATTGGTCCACATGCAATTCCTCTGCCGTGATATCAGGATTATCTGCTGCCTTCACTCCCATGTAATAAAGACTTTCCAATGTGCGCACGCTTGTGGTGCCCACGGCTATAGCTTTTGCGTTGTGGGCGATGAGACGCTCTATAGTATGTCTGCGCACGGCTATTGTCTCTGTGTGCATCTCATGTTCAGCGATGAGTTCTGATTTTACGGGTCTGAATGTGCCTGCTCCCACATGCAGGGTCAGTTCCTCACGTTCTATGCCCTTTGAGTCGATATCTGCGAGCACCTCAGAAGTGAAATGTAGCCCTGCTGTTGGTGCTGCCACGCTACCCTTGATTTTTGAATATACGGTCTGGTATGTGGTTTTGTCGCTCTCCTCGGTGGCCCTATTGAGATATGGCGGAATGGGCAATTCGCCCATGGCATCCAGTATCTCGGCGAATGATACTCCCCCATCCCATTCGAAATGTATGTGATTGCTGGTATGATGCACTTCCTTCCTTGTGGCACTTATTGTTATCTTCTTATTGCCCACCATCACAGATCGGCAGAGTTTTCCTTCCTTCCATTTCTTTAGATTACCCACCAAGCAATACCATCCGCAATGGCTGTCGGCATGGAAGATGCTCTCATAATCAGCTGGTTCTGCTGGTTCGAGCAGGAAAATCTCGATCTGAGCCCCTGTCTCTTTATGAAAATGTAAGCGGGCATGTATGACCTTGGTATTATTAAACACCATGAGTGCCCCTGCTGGCAGATGATCTGTTATATGGCAGAAAATGTCGTCAGAGATAGCCCCTTTGTCATATACCAAGAGTTTCGACTGGTCTCTTCTTGCAATCGGAAATTTGGCGATGCGCTCATCTGGCAACGGATAGTTATAGTCACTGATATTTATTTGTCTTGGATCCTTTGTCATTGTCTATTTGAAATAATCGAAATGTATATAGTTATTCAAAAGAAATCAGGTTGTTATTCAATCTAAGCGTAAGTAGGATTATTGCCAGCAGGCTCTTAGTATGGCATAGAGCAATGTGGCAGAAAATACCATTAGCACCTTGTCGATATCTGCGATGAGATAACCCCTTCTTGTATATGCCGACGAGATAAAGCGGCTCATGGTCTGATAATTTGGAGAGAATCGCATGTAGATGGCATAAGCGGTGGTTCCCACTATTGCCCCCCAAATCAGTCCGCAAAGTATATCGCCAGGGTAATGCACGCCAAGATACATTCGTGTCCAGCAGTTCACCAGCGACCATGTAACCATGAAGATAGTCAGTATGCGGTGTCTGACTACGAGACTGAAAAAGATAGCCACGCTGAAGGTATTTGCGGCATGTGCAGAGAAGAAGCCATAGCGCCCGCCTCTGTATTCATTTACCACATCCACAAGCATTCCTATATGCAAGTCATGTGTGGGGCGTGGTCTAGATC
>JALFPC010000021.1 GCA_022782305.1 Prevotella sp.
TCCTACGCCTATACAAATAAACACCATAATAGAGCAGAGCCAACGCCATTAGTACTGACACAGTGACAATTGCCACAATCCCAAAGGCCATCGGCTGAACAAAACATACCACCATGCCAAGCAGGAAGCAAAGGCATGGTGGAACTAAGGGGTATCGCATCACTCCCACTCTATTGTGGAAGGTGGTTTTGAGGATATGTCATAACATACGCGGTTGACTCCCTTTACCTTATTGATAATTTCATTACTAACCTTGGCAAGGAAATCGTATGGCAGATGGGCCCAGTCGGCAGTCATCGCATCCATGCTCGTAACGGCACGCAGGGCTATAGGATTCTCGTATGTGCGCTCGTCGCCCATAACGCCCACACTGCGCACTGATGTGAGCAGTACAGCTCCTGCTTGCCATACCTTATCATAGAGGCGCTCGCCATCTTCGCAGATATACTTCTCCATGTGAGAGATATAGATATCGTCGGCATCCTGGAGCACGGCAACACGCTCTGGGGTTATATCGCCAAGTATACGCACAGCCAAACCAGGACCAGGGAAGGGATGGCGCTTGATGAGATGGTCGGGCATGCCCAACTGATAACCCACACGGCGAACCTCATCCTTAAACAACCACTGTAGTGGTTCGCAGAGCTTGAGTTTCATCTCCTTGGGCAGACCTCCCACATTATGATGACTCTTGATGGTCATGCCTGTGATGCTCAGGCTCTCAATGCGGTCTGGATAGATCGTGCCCTGAGCCAACCAACGGGCATCGGTAATCTTCTTAGCCTCGGCATTGAACACCTCCACAAAATCGCGACCAATAATCTTGCGCTTCAGCTCTGGCTCAGTCACACCCTTGAGATCGGCGAAGAACTTGCTACTGGCATCCACACCAATAACATTAAGCCCCAGACCCTTATAGGCATCCATAACCTTATTGAACTCATTCTTGCGAAGCATGCCATGATCTACGAAAATACAGGTGAGTCGGTCGCCAATGGCACGGTTGAGCAATACGGCACACACCGAGGAGTCTACACCACCTGAGAGACCAAGGATGACACGGTCGTTGCCCAACTGCTCCTTCAACTGCTCTACTGTGGTTTCAACAAACGAGGCTGGACTCCAGTCTTGAGTGCTGCCGCATATATCTACAACGAAATTGCGCAACAACTCCTTGCCCTGAAGGCTATGAAACACCTCTGGATGAAACTGCACAGCCCAAAGAGGCACCTCAGTAGATGCATAGGCGGCATTGGTGACATCGGCAGTAGAGGCGATAACACGGCAACTCTCTGGTATGGCAGTGATGGTATCTCCATGACTCATCCATACCTGGGAATGTGGCTCGAAACCTCGGAAAAGCGGATTGGAGGCATCGAAACTCTCGAGATGTGCACGACCATACTCACGGCTGTCTGCTTTCTCTACCTTGCCGCCAAGGGTGTTGGCGATAAACTGGGCACCATAGCAGATGCCAAGCACGGGCACCTTGCCAACAAACTGGGAGAGGTCTACCTTGAATGCCTCAGGGTCGTGCACCGAATATGGGCTTCCACTGAGTATCACTCCTATCACGTCGGGATCGCCAACGGGAAACTTGTTGTAAGGCAGGATTTCGCAGAAGGTGTCTAATTCACGCACACGACGGCCTATGAGCTGAGTGGTCTGTGAACCGAAATCGAGAATAATAATCTTCTGTTTCATACTTGTCGTTAATGGTTTTATTTTAATGAATTATTGTTTACTGTTATTTATCAGACATCTGACGTATGAAATCCTCGGCCTGCGCCAGCGTGTCTTGCTTGCCCACGTCGAGCAATTGTAGATTGTGGGCATTATACCCCCTGATATTGTGCTCACGACAAATGCGTAGATAGAAGTCAATGATGCTGAAATCATCCGTTTGCATTATATCCAAGACTGGCAACAGGCGTGGAGAAAAGAGATGAATGCCCGAAAAGGCCAGACGGTGGCAACTCTCCACATCAAGATGAGAATATGGACTGCGCACCTCGCCCGTAGAGATATTAGTCCATCCCACCAAACGCATATCATCATCAAAGAGCAGATATCGTGTGGTGCTTCTGTTGCTTACCAGCAAGAGCGCATCAGCATCGGCACCACAAGCCACAAAGGCGCTGAGGTCTATATTGCTCAGTATGTCTACATTATGAATAAGGATGGGAAGGTCTGGTAGGAAGAGAGGAGCAGCATGACGCAGTCCGCCACCAGTATTGAGCAGTCGCTCAGATTCATCGGATAAGGCTATGTCCATGCCAAAATCATTCACGCTGGTGAGATACTGGCGTATCATGGGAGCGAAATGATGGATGTTTACAACAATATGTTTGGCACCTGCTGCCGACACCCTGTGCAGGGTAAGGTCAAGGAGCGCACGTCCTCCCACCTCGACAAGCGCCTTAGGACGACTGTCGGTGATGGGCTTGAGTCGCGTGCCCATGCCTGCTGCAAATATCATCGCCTGTATCATCGTGGCTTAAAAATTTGGGTTATATTCTGTTCGCGGTGGATGACCTGCACCTCCACACCAAATTTCTCATGTATATGCTCGGCAAGATGCTGTGCACTGTATACACTGCGATGCTGACCGCCAGTGCATCCAAACGAAAACATCAGACTGGTAAATCCACGCTCAATGTATCTTGCCACATGTGCATCTGCCAACTTATATACGCTCTCGAGGAAGGTGGTAATCTCTCCATCGTCTTCGAGAAAGCGTATCACGGGTTCGTCGAGACCCGTGAGCTGCTTGTATGGTTGATAACGGCCAGGGTTGTGGGTGCTACGGCAGTCGAAAACATATCCGCCACCATTGCCCGATGTATCTTCGGGTATACCCTTGCGATAAGAGAAACTATACACCCTAACCACCAGAGGACCAGCAGGATACTTAGCAGCATCTGACATAAACTTATCTGTCAGGCGGCTCAGCACATCCATAAGATAAGGATATGGATAGTTGCCTGATTGTACCAATTGCCTAAGGTTGCTGATGGCAGGAGGAATAGATTTGATGAAATGTGGTTTTTGCTCAAAGTAGCCACGGAACCCATAGGCACCTAACACTTGTAGGGTGCGGAAGAGCACAAACTGGTGTAGGCGTTCAACGAATTGGTTGTATGGTATCACCTGTGCATATTGCTTCAGCGACTCATAATATTCGCCAACGAGAGTGGTGCGCAGTTCGTCGGGAATGCGAGCCGAAGCCTGCCAAAGGAAAGAGGCGAGGTCGTAATAAACGGGACCTCGGCGTCCACCCTGATAGTCGATAAACGATGGATTGCCATCTGCATCCATCATCACATTACGCGATTGGAAGTCACGATAGAGAAAAGTGTCTGATGTCTCGGAGGTGAGCACACGAGCAAAAGCACGGAAATCAGCCTCGAGTTTCACCTCATTAAAGTCTATGCCTGCCGCTTTGAGAAAGCAGTACTTGAAATAATTAAGGTCAAACATCACAGTGTCGACATCGAACTCCGGCTGTGGATAGCACTGCGAAAAGTCGAGACCTTCCGCTCCCACCACCTGCATCTTGGGCAATAGCCTCACGGTGCGTGCCAGCAGTTGCCTCTCATGATCGTTATAATTTCCTCCCGCCGAGCGACCCGCTGAAATAGCATCAAAAAGAGGCGTGCTGCCGAGGTCTGTCTGCAGATACCTCATCTCATCATCGCTAACAGCAAGAATGGTGGGCACGGGCAGGTGCTTGCTACTGAAATGACGCGTGAGATAGATGAATGCGTGGTTTTCTTCATGACTTGTGCCCAACACGCCTATCACGCTTTCCGCATCCCCCGAGGAGATACGGAAATACTCACGGTTGCTGCCGGCCATTGGCAGTCGTATAGCCGTGGCATTCTTGTGCCCCGACCATTTGCTATATAACTTCAACAGTTGGTCCATATCTGCTGCAAAGTTACGAAAATTAGCGCACAACAATGCACGTAAAGATAAGTTTTTTTATGTATCGTGATAAAAGACGCTATTTTTCCTTTGTTATAGCCATCAGTCCCACCACTATGTCATTTGACTCTACAGATATGGTGAGCGATCGAAGTTTCTTATTCGGGTCTACAACCATTCGCAGCATCTGTGCTGCTCCACCTGGTATTTCTCGCCCATACACTCCTTTAATGGATAGGGTCTTGCCTAAGTCTCTGCTCACATCGCCGGTGCCGAGGCATAATCTTATGGGGCGTGGAGAGGCTGCAGAGAATGCGAGATTATCTACAAAATAATCTTGCTCTATCGGGCACCAGTTGTCGGGATTGGTTAGCGTGAGCGTGTCGCTGCTATGGTCTGCATATTCCACTATTACATGTGCATTTGCTATGCGGCTCTGCATGTGATTAGTTGAGCCTGCCATGAGTAGACACAGGGCATGTGCCTTGCCCGAGAGTGGCAACGAAACGCTGTTTGGATAGTTATCCCAGAGTGACGTATAGATGATGTTGCTACCCTTGGCTGGGGTTTGGAATGGCACTCCCATCACCTCAAATCTGTCGCGCGTGATACGGCTGCGGAACACGCTGTCGTTGATATCAGCAGTAAGTTGTGGGTGGCACCACTCTCCTATTCCCTGCACAGGTATCTGCAGTGTGGTATAGGGAGGTCTTGGCGAGAGATATCGGTTGTTATAGATATCGCTGACCGAAGAATTGAAATATCTCGATATGTCTATGGGTTTATATTTGGCCCCTTTTTCTGGACTGCTCAGTCCGAGTCTCTCGATCTCGGCATCAGTAAACACCTTGCCCCCTACGGCAGGTTTTTCTGTGAGAGCAGGATCAGCGGCAAGTGTCACTGTTGGCACCTCTATGGTCTGATATTCGTCGGCAGAGCCAATAATGTCACGATACTGGCCATTGCCCAGGTTTTGCCTTATCACCACAGCCAATGGTTTGGCAAAATGCTGTGTAATCTCATATATATCCTTGCCTCCGCTGCGTCTGAAGGAGTATGAGAGGTATGGAGTGGCAACAGACGCACTGTCCCACGATGATGGAAATCCGGGATGTATGAGACAACGATCGTTGAGGGCATCAGGACGTATGCCGAAGAGTCCTTGCAGCAGAGTGCGCGATGATATGCCTATGCAGTCGCCGAAATCACGGTAGCACTCTCCACGTGCCGCATCATAGAAACTTATCTGTCCGAAATTGGCCGGACTGCCCCCGGCATACATCTGATCGATGATATTAGCTTTCATCAGTGTGAAGGCAGCATCGGGTCTGCCTGCCTCATAGTATGCCAATGCAGTGTGCATAACTTCTGCGGCCGCCACATTATTGATGCTCCATGAATATGGCAACCAATTGGTGGTGGAGATGGTGTGTCCATACTCCTTTCCGTCTACAACCACTGGTATATGTGGTATCTCACGGTCCACAAACCGTGTAGCGTCATACCATTGGCGCATGGTGCCCAGTCCGCAGTCGATGGGTGTATACACGCTCCAAAGAGCTGCACTCTCATGCTTCCGTCCCTTGCCCATGCAGTCTTTGTATTCGGCCCAATAACCTGCTGGCAACCACAGCACCGAGTCGCTGGCTGCCTGTATGGCATCGGCCTCACGGTCATATCTGCTACCGTCCTTGCCGATGATTTGTGCTATGCGTGCTGCCATTCTGTTGGCACGATAGTTATAGGCTGTGGAATGTGTCACTGCACCTCCACTGTAATAGAGTGCATCGCTGGCCCAGATGCAGCAATAGGCATCATAGAGATGGTCGCCATCAGGATCAAAATTTCGTTTCTCCCATGCTAGGTGAGATTCTATCACTGGCCACATTCGGCGCATATATGCAGTGTCGGCATTATATGAGAAATGCCACATGAGTTCATCCATATAGTTGAGGTTCATGTCGTAATGATGCATCTGGTTGTTGCGCTCGGGATTTCGGCAGATATAACCATTGGAATACATCTGAGTGCCCCAGCGTTTCACAGCTCGTGCCATATTGAGTGCCGAGTCTTGAGAGGGATGAGGGATGGTGGGTGTCACGTTGGTAACCTGACTTTTGGCATAGGCATCGAAATGGCATTCCGCCCTGTCGTTCCATCCAAGCACATCTCCGAGATAGCCAGCACGCCATCCTGCCAGTGGCATACGCCACCCTATGCATCCGTGCAGCCAGGTCTGTCCATCCCAGTTGCCATCTGCTGCCATTACCAATGCTCCTCCCAATGGGTTTATGTATGGATCTGGGGTTGAGAAGGTAATGCGAGATGCCATTATTCTGTTGCGCTCCACGGTCTGATCAAATAGTTGCCCCACATCACTGGTATTATCTTGTATTTCCGAGAGTAGCATTGAGAAATAGGTAGTGCCTTTGGCCAACCATGAATGTGTTTGTTTTGAATCCGATTTCTTGTCAGCCTCAAGGCATCCTGGTTTGTCTGCTCCCATGTCTCCATTTCTATGCAATCGGGGGATGGCAATGGGGCGCACTATTGCCGACACCACGGGAGAGTCAATGCCGTTTACATTAAAACGCCAAATGCCTCCTTCTCGGTCTGCGAGTGCCACCACATCAATGGTTACCTCTGCCCTTCCCCATCTGCTGTCGCGCAGAATATAGGACCGCATGCCGTCTATATATGTGGCTTTACAGTATTCCACCGAGTCGAGAGCCACGTAGGGTCCTTCTGGTTTTGCAGCCAACATAAATTGTATGTTTCTGTGGTGCCCCTTCTTGACCACAGCAAACACTGGGCGGTCGCTCGTTTCCACCCTATAGTCAGTATATCCGCCATAGAGTGCGCGGGTATATCTGTTGTTGCCGTTGATGCACACTATCTCTCGCCCAACGGGTTGATAGTTCATAGTGCGCTTGGCACCTCGTTTGTCATCGTTATATGATTGCGATTCTATGAAGTCGCCCACTTTTTTCTGTGCTGTGGCAACTGTGCTCATCACAAGCGCCGAGAGAACCACAAGAAATCTGTATTGCATAGCAATCATTGCTTTAGTAATATGCATAATAATCAGTAGTATAATTTTTTATATTGAGTAGTTGTCTGCAAAGGTAACAAAAAAAATGTGTACTGCCAAGTAATAATGCATAAAGTTGAAGTGCCATATAACAAAAGGTCTCCCGTCTCACGACGGAAGACCAAGAAAAACAAACTACTTAAAAACTAATCTACTAAAACAAATCAAAAAAAATATCGTATCTTGAATGATGAGGAACTCTCTTAGTCCCATTCATCAGTGAGATTACTTGTTTTTTATTTTCTGTTGCAAAGATATGGAAAATTCCAATCAGTTCCAAAATATATCTTACAAATAATTACTAAAAATGATTTAAATCAAGCAAAAAGGACCGCTTTTTGAGCAGTCCTTTTGTAATTGATATGTTGAGTTGTCAAAATAACACACTTACATATATATTCTCGTATCATTCATAACATGATGCGAAGATAAAATTACATCATGCCGCCCATGCCTGGAGCGCCACCCATTGGCAGGGCACCCTTCTCCTCAGGTTTGTCTACGATGAGACATTCTGTGGTGAGGAACATGCCTGCAATAGAAGCGGCATTCTCGAGAGCCACGCGAGCCACCTTGGCTGGGTCGATGACTCCTGCCTTGCGCAGGTCCTCATACTTGTCGGTGCGGGCATTGTAACCGAAGTCACCATTTCCCTCACGCACCTTCTGCACAACCACGGCACCCTCGCCACCTGCATTGGCCACGATCTGACGGAGTGGTTCCTCGATTGCACGCTCCACGATGTTGATACCAGTCTGCTCGTCGGCATTGTCACCCTTGAGTCCCTTGAGGGCTTCGAGAGCACGGATATATGTGGTGCCTCCACCTACTACCACACCTTCTTCTACAGCGGCGCGGGTTGCACAGAGGGCATCATCCACACGGTCTTTCTTCTCCTTCATCTCAACCTCGCTATTGGCACCCACATAGAGCACAGCCACACCGCCTGCCAACTTGGCCAGACGCTCCTGCAGTTTCTCCTTGTCGTAAGAACTGGTGGTGTTGGCCATTTCGTTCTTTATGGCAGCCACACGGTCAGCGATAGCCTGCTTGTCGCCAGCACCGTTGACGATAGTGGTGTTGTCCTTGGAAACAGTAACCTTGTCGCATGTGCCCAGCATGTCGAGAGTGGCTTGCTCAAGTTTGAGTCCCTTCTCTTCGCTGATCACGATACCACCGGTGAGCACGGCAATATCCTCGAGCATTGCCTTACGGCGGTCGCCAAAGCCAGGAGCCTTGACAGCGCATATCTTAAGTCCACCACGCAAGCGGTTTACCACCAATGTGGTAAGAGCCTCTGAGTCTACATCCTCTGCAATCACAAGCAAGGGGCGTCCGCTCTCGGCTGCTGGCTGCAGAACGGGCAGGAAATCCTTGATATTGCTGATTTTCTTATCGTAAATGAGGATATATGGGTTATCCATCACGCACTCCATCTTGTCGGCATCGGTAACGAAATAGCCGCTGAGATAGCCACGGTCAAACTGCATACCTTCTACCACGTTGGTATAGGTATCACGGCTCTTGCTCTCTTCAATGGTGATCACGCCATCCTTGCTCACCTTGCGCATGGCATCGGCAATGAGCTTGCCAATCTCAGGATCGTTGTTTGCAGACACTGTGGCCACCTGCTCGATCTTATCGTAGTTGTCGTCCACTTGCTCGGCATTCTGTTTGATATGATCCACAACCACAGCCACGGCCTTGTCTATACCGCGCTTCAAGTCCATAGGGTTGGCACCTGCGGTCACATTCTTCAGACCCACATTCACAATGCTCTGTGTGAGGATGGTGGCAGTGGTGGTACCATCTCCGGCATCGTCGCCCGTCTTACTGGCCACACTCTTTACCAACTGTGCACCTGTATTCTCAAACTTATCCTCGAGTTCTACCTCCTTAGCCACGGTAACACCGTCCTTGGTAATCTGTGGTGCGCCAAATTTCTTCTCGATAATCACATTGCGTCCCTTAGGACCGAGTGTCACCTTAACGGCATTGGCCAACTGGTCTACACCCTTCTTGAGCATCTCACGTGCATCTACGTCAAATTTGATATCTTTTGCCATAACAATATACCTTTCTAATATTTATACGTTTAGATAATAATAATAATGAATAAAATGAAGTTTGATAACCTGCTGATGATTGGAGTTATTTCTCTATCACCGCAAGCACGTCACTCTGGCGCATCATAAGATATTTTGTGCCTTCATACTCGAGTTCTGTGCCTGAATACTTGCCATACAGCACCTCGTCGCCAACATGGAGCACCATCTCTTCGTCTTTGGTTCCCTTGCCCGTTGCCACGATAGTACCGTGAAGTGGTTTCTCTTTTGCAGTATCAGGAATGATGATACCACCTATTTTCTCTTCTGCTGCTGCAGGGAGTACTAATACTCTGTCTGCTAATGGTCTAATGTTCATAATGCTATGTGTATTTATTTAAAAATTATGTCCTTTTGTCGCTTCATGTGCCAAAATTATGCCATTTGGCAGACTTTATGACATATTGGCAGACAAAAAAAATGCTTTTGTTGCTGATATGCTTGGTGGTTTCAGCAATATTGCTTATATTTGCACGTTGTTATTACCTAATATATATATTATTGACATGAAAATTGTTTTTAGACTATCTGTTCTCATGGCAGCATTGACCATCTGCACCGCTGCCAGCGCGAAAAAAAAGAAGGTGGAACTCTTTCCTGACGGCACGCCCATACCAGCATGGTTTAGCGATACCGTAAAAGTTGACATCAACACTCTCGGCAAGAAATATGTTATTACCGATTATGGAGTAAAAAG
This sequence comes from Prevotella sp., assembly GCA_022782305.1. Taxonomy (GTDB): domain Bacteria; phylum Bacteroidota; class Bacteroidia; order Bacteroidales; family Bacteroidaceae; genus Prevotella. The sequence goes on from JALFPC010000021.1 coordinate 9,821, forward strand.
CGATTCTACCATCGTGCAAACCGAACAGATCCAGAAGGTTATTGATACCGCTGCTGAAAATGGTGGTGGACTGATTGTTATCCCCAAGGGCACATTCCTATCTGGCTCACTGTTCTTCAAAAAGGGCACACATCTCTATGTGGATGAGGGAGCCACTCTAAAGGGAAGCGACAGAATCAAACACTTCAAAATCTTGGACTCACGCATGGAGGGACAGTGTCTGAAATATTTCGCTGCACTGGTAAACGCTGACGGAATAGACGGATTCACCATCGCTGGCAAGGGTACCATCAACGGCAACGGACACAACTACTGGGAGGAGTTCTGGATAAGAAGACAATACAACCGACAGTGCACCAACCTCGAGGCTATGCGCCCACGACTGGTTTACATCTCCAACTGTAAGAATGTGACCGTACAGGATGTGCATCTCATCAATAGCCCATTCTGGACAAACCATTTATACAAGAGCGAATATGTTAGATACATAGGTTGCTATATCTATGCGCCCACATCGGGTATCAAGGCACCCAGCAGCGATGCCATCGATATTGACGTTTGCGACAACGTGCTCATACACGGATGCTATATGAGCGTCAACGACGATGCCGTGGCTATGAAGGGAGGCAAGGGCACATGGGCAGACAAAGACCCAAACAACGGCGCCAACCATAACGTGATCATTCAGCACTGCACATACGGTAAAGTGCACGGATGCCTCACACTGGGCAGCGAGAGCATCTACGACAGAAATATAGTGATGCGCCACTGCACATTCTCAGATGCCAACAGAGTGCTGTGGCTCAAGATGAGACCAGATACTCCACAGCATTATGAGTATGTGAGCATAGAAAACGTGCAGGGCACATGCAACAACTTCCTCGTGGTGCGCCCATGGACACAGTTCTTCAAACCCGAAAACCGCGACGACATGCCCCTCTCGCAGTGCAATAATATCATAATCAAAAACGTAAAAGCACAATGCAGCAACTTCTTTAACGTGGGCAAGAGCGACAAATATAAACTCACTGACTTCACATTTGATAACTGCCAGATTGACGACCAGAAAAACGCATTTGATGCGAAACTTATCGACAACTGCAATGTGAACAATATGACCATCAATGGCATAGAAATAAAATAACAAACAAAAACCAAAATCATTTATCATGAAAGATTTTATCAAGTACACACTGGCCACAGTGACCGGACTGGTCATCGTGGGCGTGGTGCTGACAGTGCTCAGCATCGTAACAATCGTGGGCATCGTGGCTTCTACTGATGCTACCACCATAGTTGCAGATAATTCGGTGATGACCATCGAACTCAAGGGAGTAATGACCGAGAGAAACGAAGAGAATCCTCTCAACACCCTCATGGGTAATGATGAGGGCACTATTTCTCTCGAGGATATGCTCAAGGCTATTGACATGGCCAAAGCCGACAAGAATATCAAGGGTATCTATATCGAGGCTGGGGCATTCTCGGCAGGTTCACCAGCATCTGCCCAGGAACTGCGCAACAAACTGGCCGAGTTTAAGAAAGCGGGCAAATGGATCATCAGCTATGGCGACCAGTACACACAGACTGCCTATTATATCTGTTCGGTAAGCAATAAGGTGCTGCTCAACCCCATAGGCACAGTAGACTGGCGCGGATTGGCTGCACAGCCTTACTTCCTCAAAGACCTCATGGTCAAGTTCGGAGTGAAGATGCAACTCGTTAAAGTGGGCAAATACAAGAGTGCTCCCGAGACGTATACCGAAGACAAGATGAGCGAGCCAAACCGCGAGCAGGTGAGCGCATATATTAATGGTATATGGAACGAGATGGTAAAGGCCGTGTCTGAAAGCCGCAAGATCAGCACAACAGAACTCAACAGAATTGCCGATAGCGGCATCACCTTTGCCGACTCAAAAGAGTATCTGAAAACCAAAATGGTGGACGAACTCGTGTATACCGGCGATATCAAAAAAAGGATAAAGAAACAGTTGGGCATCAAAGAGGATGAAACCATCAACCAACTATCGGTGAGCGAGATGCTCAATGCTCCTGCAGAAGAAAACACTGCCGACGAGAAGATTGCTGTGTATTATGCCTACGGAGATATCGTTGACGAGGTGGCTGCAGGCTTCAACAATGAGACATGCATAGTGGGAAGCGTGGTAACCAAAGACTTAGAGGAGTTGGCCAACGATGATGACATTAAAGCCGTGGTGCTCAGGGTCAACTCTGGAGGCGGTAGCGCATATGCTTCTGAGCAGATGTGGAATGCAGTCAAGGAACTGAAGAAGAAAAAACCTGTGGTGGTTTCCATGGGGGGCATGGCTGCATCTGGAGGCTATTACATGAGTTGCGGAGCTAACTACATCTTCGCCGAACCTACCACCATCACTGGCAGCATCGGCATCTTCGGAATGATACCAGATATGAGCGGACTCATCACTGACAAACTCGGGGTTAAATTCGACGAAGTGAAAACAAATAAATTCAGCGCCTTCGGTTCACCTACAAGACCCTTCAATGCTGAAGAGATTGCTCTGCTGCAAACAAATGTAAACCGCGGCTACGACCTCTTCCTCAAGAGAGTGGCTCAAGGACGAAAGATGACCACTGCACAGGTGGACGAGAGAGCACAGGGCAGAGTATGGATAGGCAAGGATGCTATCAAGCAGAAACTCGTGGATGCAATGGGTAGCATCGACGATGCTGTGAAAAAGGCCGCTGAACTGGCAAAGATCAAGGATTATAACGTAGAGAGCTATCCTGCAAACCCATCATGGATAGACGAAATTCTCGAAACAGCACAGGGAGGCAACTATCTTGACGAGCAACTCAAAGCTACTCTCGGCGATTATTACCAGCCTTTCATGATGATGAAAAGTCTCAACAAACAAAACGCCATACAGGCTCGCATGACATACGACATCATCATCAGATAAGCAATATATTACCAACAAAACAGAATGGAGGGAGACTTCATCAAGATAAACGAATGGCTCAAACCGCTAAGCTGGTTATACGGCCTTGGCGTGGGACTTAGGAATGCCTTGTTTGAACTGGGCATACTGAAATCTCATAGCTTCTACATACCCGTGATTTCGGTGGGCAATATCACCGTGGGCGGTACAGGCAAGACACCACATGTGGAATATCTTGTGCAACTGCTGCGCAAGAATTTCCATGTGGCAGTGCTCTCAAGAGGATACAAACGCAAGAGCAAGGGATTCAAGATTGCCGATGAACATAGCACCGCCAGGGATATAGGCGACGAACCGCTACAGATCCACCGCAAATTCCAAGATGTCACCGTGGCCGTAGACCGTAACAGATGTCATGGTATCAACATGCTCACGTCCAAAGAGGCGAAAAAGGATGTAGACGTGATACTACTCGACGATGCATACCAGCACAGATACGTGAAACCGGGCATCAACATTCTGCTCGTTGACTATCACAGACTCATCATCTATGATAAACTGCTGCCAGCAGGACGCTTGCGCGAACCCATATCAAGCAAAAGCAGAGCTGACATGGTGATAGTTACCAAATGCCCAAAGGATCTCAAACCCATAGACTTTAGGGTGATAGCAAAGGCCATGAACCTCTTTCCATATCAGAAACTCTATTTCACCACACTTGAGTATGGTGCTCTCTCTCCAATCTACTGCGGAGAGCAGAAACAACTGGAGGATATCAAACCTCACGACCATATCATGCTACTCACGGGTATAGCATCACCTAAGCAAATAGCCATAGACCTCATGCCATACTCCAAGAATATTCACCCACTCACCTTCGGCGACCATCATGCATTCTCACAGAAAGACGTGAAAACAATAAACGAAACTTTTGCCGAAATGCCATCGCCAAAGATGATCATAACCACAGAAAAAGATGCCACAAGACTCTTCGGAATAGATGGACTAAGCGAAGAGGTGAGGCACAATATCTATATCCTTCCCGTAAGAATAGCATTCCTGCTAGACGAGGAAGAATCGTTTAACGAAAAAATTATCGGCTATGTACACAAAAATTCAAGAAACAGCATCCTGGCTAAAGCAAAGGATGACAACATGTCCCAAAACAGCAATAATCCTGGGAACAGGACTCGGACAATTAGCTTCAGAAATAACTGATAGCTACGTATTTCCTTATACCGACATACCAAACTTCCCCGTGAGCACCGTAGAGGGACACGCAGGAAAACTAATATTCGGAAAACTCGGCAACAAGGATATCATGGCCATGGAAGGACGCTTCCACTACTATGAGGGCTACTCAATGAAAGAGGTTACCTTCCCCATAAGGGTCATGTATGAACTGGGCATCGAAACACTCTTTGTGAGCAATGCATCGGGTGGCATGAACCCAGAATTCAAGATCGGCGACCTGATGATCATTACAGATCATATCAATTTCTTCCCAGAACATCCGCTGAGAGGCAAAAACTTCCCTACAGGACCACGCTTCCCCGACATGCACGAGACCTACGACAAGGCTCTCATCGCCGAGGCCGACAAGATTGCCGCCGAAAAGGGCATTAGAGTGGTACACGGAGTTTATCTCGGAGTACAGGGTCCCACCTTTGAAACTCCTGCTGAGTACAAGATGTATCACCGCATGGGAGGAGATGCCGTGGGCATGAGCACAGTGCCAGAGGTTATTGTTGCTCACCACTGTGGCATCAAAACATTCGGCATCAGCATCATCACAGACCTCGGACTCGAAGACTGCCCCGTAGAGGTTAGCCACGATGATGTGCAGGCGGCTGCAAATAAAGCACAACCTCTCATGACAGAGATTATGCGAGAGATGATCAACAGAGCCTAACTCCTAGACCAACAGACATTTTATTTTATGACAGACATATCAAAACTCGGCGAGTTTGGACTCATAGACAAACTCACGGGAGATATCAAGACTAACAACGAATCAAGCAAGTACGGCGTAGGGGATGACTGCGCTGTACTGCATTATCCTGACTCCGAGGTGCTCATAACCACAGATCTGCTCATGGAGGGTGTGCATTTCGACCTCACATATACAGACCTTAGAAATCTCGGATACAAGGCTGCCATGGTAAACATCAGTGATATCTTTGCCATGAACGGCACACCACGACAAATCACCGTGAGCCTCGCCATAAGCAAACGCTTTTCAGTGGAAGACATCGAAACTCTATATGAGGGTATCAAGGCGGCATGCCACAAGTGGAAGGTGGATATCGTAGGAGGTGATACTACATCATCATTCACTGGCCTGGCCATCAGCATTACATGCATCGGCGATGCAAAAAAAGAGGATATAATATACCGCAACGGAGCAAAAGATACAGATCTGATATGCGTGAGCGGCGACCTCGGAGCAGCATATATGGGCCTGCAACTCTTAGAGCGGGAGAAGAGCGTCTACTACCAGCAGGTAAACGAGGCAAAGAAAAAAGGCGACAATCAAGCACTCAAACAGTTGGCCGACTTCCAACCCGATTTCTCGGGTAAGGAGTATCTGCTGCAAAGGCAACTGAAAGCCGAAGCCAGGGGAGACATCATTGCAAAACTACGCGATGCCAACATACACCCCACTGCCATGATGGACATATCAGACGGACTGAGCAGCGAACTTATGCATATATGCAAACAGAGCCAGACCGGATGCAGAATATATGAAAAGGATCTGCCCATCGACTACCAAACGGCAGTGATGGCAGAAGAGTTGAATATGAACGTAACCACCTGCGCACTCAACGGAGGAGAGGATTACGAACTGCTCTTCACCGTGCCCATCGGCGACCTGGCCAAAGTGCAGGACTTAGATGATATAAAGCTCATTGGTCATATAACAAAAAAAGAATATGGTCATGTGCTCGTTACACGAGACAATAACGAGTTCCAACTCAAAGCCCAGGGATGGAATCCGCTGCAATAAGAAAGGAACTGATAATAAATTGTTAATACTTATTAAACAAGTTACCTTTCTTGGCTGTATATTTGGATATATGGGATATTATTAGTACCTTTGCACCCGCAAAAACAAGAAAAAGGGTGCCATAGCTCAGTTGGTAGAGCAAAGGACTGAAAATCCTTGTGTCCCCGGTTCGATTCCTGGTGGCACCACTTTCGTTCTTTTTGAAGGATAAAAAAGGGTAGCGATAATCGCTACCCTTTTTTTTATTCTTTCGTTTTGTAAATATTATCTTATAACAACAGGGCCAATAAGACCGGAAGGCAACAATGGAGAGTCTTTGGTGAAGAATTTGAAGCACCCCACTGTCTTCCTGTTTTTTGATGGTCTGACTGTTCCCTGGCGCAACCATTCGGGAATGGCATTCATATACCTGCCTGCCACAGGCTTTCCTGGGGCATAGTTATATGTCAATGGTTCTGACCATTCTATGTCGTCAGGTTCCTGCTCGTCGCCTATCATTCTGTTAGGCCACAGATTTGTCACGTCTACCTCTATGATATTGTCGCCCTCTTTAACTGCCGTCTTTATGTCAAGTAGGAAAGGAGCTTTCCACATTACGGGAAAAATTGTTCCATTAACTCTTACGGTTGCCATGTTTTTAATATCGCCAAGGTCAAGAATAACACGTTGTTTCTTCAAATGCTTGCATGAGAGCGAAAAGTGGCGCTTATAGGTTGCAGTTCCGGAGAAATACCTTATATCATCGTTGTCTGACTTTGTCCATTCAAACAGTTGATGTTTCTCCAAATGGGCGGTGTTTGGGAAGGTAATGTCCCACTCACTGTCAAGGTGCATTATTGGTTCTGTTTCTGCAATGTCTGTCAGCAAGGCAGAGAGGGAGTCATTCACCTCAGTAGATTTCTCTTCGTTTGAAAGAATCAAGAATCTCGACCCCAAGCCTTCTATTCTCAACAGGGAGTCGGACTCTGACAGAATGCTGACCTCAAGATTGTAAGGATTCCATATTTCCGCACGACGCCCTTTGGCAAGGCTCTTGACATCTATTGTTTCCGCAACCAACGTCTCAGTGGGATTGCAAACGAATATTATATCTGTATCGCCGTCAACGCGCCTATAAGTTTTCATGACCTTCATGGAAGGCAGTTGCTGTTGGGCAGGCAATCCTCTCTGCAAGAGCGACTGACAGCGTGCCATATAGTCGAAAAGCGACTTTGCGCCACCAGCCTTCCACCATGTCTGGGTGGGCACAAACTGTGTTCCCCAGATTCCGAACGACATACCAGGCTCAACATTCTGCCACGGATTGCAAGCTCCTGCGTGGAGCATCATCTTGTTTACTCCTGTGCAGAAAGCACGGTCGCATATAGGTTTTAGTGACTGAGGGCTGTCTTGCCAAGCAAACAAAGGCCAACAGGTGAATGCTTCTGCTATGAGAAGAGGTTTCTGAAGTGTGCGCATCACCTTCTCATGACCTTTCATATCTTTCCATCCCCAATTTGGTTTTACCCAAAATTCCGTTGCCACCAGCGAATGAGGTGTCTGCCTGAGTATCTTGTGTATGTCGAGCACTCTGAAAGGTTTTTGGCCTCCAGTGCCATAAGGTTCTATCAGCAACTGCATTCCCGGAGCACTCTGTTCAGCCAGCTGTTCCATATAGCCGTAATAGTTTTCGGCAAAAAGGGATGTGAGCACATCAACAAAATCGTCCTTAAACCGTTTGCTTGCTTCCTTGCTTTCAATAATCCGCTTGCCCACGATACAAGGCAGCCATAACCTCACATCATAACCCTTGCGCTGCTGGAACTCTTCTGGCAACACCTCGCTCCAATCCTGCCCTCCTGCCTCATAACTGTCTATCTCCAACCGGCAGAAAGTCTTTCCTGCATGATGACCTGCAAGATTTATCAACATCATTGGGTATCCTTCCCAAAACCGTTTTACAGCTTTCTTGCTTAGTTTGTCACATTCAAGTCCTCTCCCGGATGCCGCCGCCTGCGCCCCATTGGTTTTTCCGTTTGTGGTGTGTCCAAAACGCATCAACGACCACGAACCTTCTGTGATTCTATTTCTAATATCTCTTGGCAAAGCTTTCAACATTTTTCTTGGCACCACGAGCGTGTCAGCCCATCTGCCTTTATTCATTTCCGGCAGATATGATGTAATGTCAATAATATCCTGCTTGCTGACAATGCTATCGTTCGCTACTGCGAGAATGCATATATCCCTATAGAAATTATACTTCGCATCAACCTCCGCACGAGGTATGCAAATGGTCTTCTTTCCGGCAGTGATAGCTGTCTCAGAAACAACCACTTTCTGCATGGAATATTCAGGTGTGACATCTGTATATGCACTTGACGACCATCCAGGACAATTATGTGTGCCGAATGACAAGCCCAACCGTTCACACTCGTCCATTGCCCATCTCATCATCTGTTTCCATTTCTC
>JALFPC010000035.1 GCA_022782305.1 Prevotella sp.
GAAACCTGTGGCGAGGATGTCACCCACAAACAATGCCTGTTCGTCTGTAACACCGTCGGGGATATGGTTCAGTCCCTGCTGTGCCAATGGTACACGAACATATTCCGTCTGACCGCCATCGATGCGGCAGCCAAGTGCCCAACCTCCATGTGGGGAGGTACAGTTGTTCACATAGCCATGCTTACAGAAGAAACATTCTCCGCAGAAAGTTTCCACGTTCACCGTTACACGGTCGTCTTTACAGAATCCCTGGACATCACTGCCCAGTTCTTCCACAACACCCACCATCTCATGCCCGACGGTAATGCCAGGCTCAGCCCTTGGTACGCTGCCGTGCTTGATATGCAGGTCACTTGTGCAGATGCTACTCATGGTCACACGGACAATGGTATCGGTAGGTTCTTGAATCATCGGCTTGGGCTTGTCAATCAATTCAAACCTGCCTTTATCTATATATGTATATGCTTTCATTGTTTCATGAATGGATCAATCGTTGCCAACAGCTCTGCTCTTTGCCAACACCGCTTGTTCTCCACAGCACTTCGCCCTGTCTGAACAACATGAGTGTGGGCACAGACTGTATGCCATATTGGTTTGCAGTCACCCCATACTTGTCCACATCCACCTTGATGATGCGGATTCTGTCACCCAGCACTTCCTTTACCTGCTCTAAGATGGGGTGCATCATCTTGCATTATGCGTTTTCTGTTTCCTCTGCATCTTCTTCTCCATATTTCGGAGAGATACCGTATTTGTTAGGCTCTGGTTTGCTGTCGAGCACACAAACTACAAAGATGATGATATTGAGTACAAAATTTATGATCATTGCAAAAATGTGGTAAGTATTATCTACAACAAAATTTCTTCTGATGTTTATATCGTCGGTGGCAATGGCTGCTTCTAAACCACTATAGGGGAATGTCAGGTCAACCAGCAATGTAAATGCTGCCACCATGTATACTATTGTTCCATTCATACCACGATCATGAAAGCGCCTAACTGTTACTGCTGTCATCCATCCGAGGAAAGTGATGTTTGTTAATATCGTGGTCACATTATTTGGCAGAAAGAAAAGTGATGCAAACACTTCTATTACCACCTGCATGATGACTGCAAGAAGAAAATTCCACCATAGTTCCGAGCGGCGTGCACGACCTTTGAAATTAGTAAGATTGCGGCCACAATGTGTGATGGCCTCCATAAAAGATAATTGTTGCTGTGCCATAGTATTTATAAATATTAGTTGTAATTAAGTGTATTATCTTATTCCTTTAGCAGATCAGGACGTAACTGGCGTGTGCGCTCCATGGCCTGTTCCATTTCCCATTCCTTTATCTTGGCCTCATTGCCACTAAGAAGTATGTCGGGCACTTTCCATCCCTTATAGTCGGCAGGACGGGTATAGATTGGGGCGGAGAGAAGGTCGTCTTGGAAACAGTCTGACAGGGCACTCTGCTCATCACTAATTACTCCAGGCACTATCCTCACAATGGCATCTGCCATAACGGCAGCTGCCAGTTCGCCGCCTGTCAGCACATAATCGCCAATGGAAATCTCACGGGTGATGAGATGCTCGCGTATGCGATGGTCTATGCCCTTGTAATGGCCACAAAGGATGATAAGGTTTTCTTTCATCGACAAATCATTGGCCACATGCTGCGTAAACTGCTCGCCATCGGGAGAGGTAAAAATTACCTCGTCATAATGACGCTGCTCCTTGAGCGAGGTTATACACCTGTCTATGGGTTCGCACTGCATGACCATGCCTGCAAAACCACCATAAGGATAGTCATCCACACGCTTCCACTTGTCGAGGGTATAATCACGCAGGTTATGTAGATGTATTTCTGCTAACCCCTTCTTCTGGGCGCGAGCAAGTATTGACTCATTAACAAAGCCCTCAATCATTTCGGGCAATACCGATATAATATCTATTCTCATAGTGTGCAAAATTACATAATTTGTAAATAACATACACCTTATTACATATTAATTTTTTGTAAAAAGCGGATTTTTTTCATTGTAGCAAACATATATGTATGTCATTTGCTTGTGGGAACAGGATTTTTTTAGTAAGTTTGCACAATGATAATGTCTAAGCAAGGACAAAGGCAATGACCTGGAAATGATTAAGACTATGGATAGAAACATCAATATTGACAATGCGTGGGAGTTTGTGGAGAATACAGGCAAGAGTATCTTCCTAACGGGCAAGGCTGGCACAGGCAAAACTACCTTTCTGCGCAACGTGGTAGAAAAGAGCAAAAAAAGAATTATTGTGGTGGCTCCTACAGGCGTGGCAGCCATCAATGCAAGAGGTGTGACCATACATTCATTCTTCCAGTTGCCCTTCTCACCGTTTGTGCCAGGCAGTCAATCAAAAACAAAATTTGATTTCAGTAGAGAGAAACGAAAAATTATTTCTTCTCTCGACCTCTTGATAATAGACGAGATTTCAATGGTGAGGGCAGACCTCCTTGATGCCATAGATACTGTGCTCAGAAGATTTCGAGACAGGTATCAACCGTTTGGAGGTGTTCAACTGCTAATGATTGGCGACCTCGGGCAACTCACACCCGTGGTAACAGCAGAGGATGAACATATTATAAACAAATATTACGACACTCCTTATTTCTTTGGAAGTAAAGCACTTGCAAATATTGATTATATCACTATTCAACTCGACAAGATATTCAGACAGCAGGACCATAGTTTCGTGGATATACTCAATAGGGTGAGAGAGGGAGTGCCCACTGACGACGATCTAAACATACTCAACTCAAAATGCAACCCTTCATTCGTGCCCGAAGCAAAATCAGGATATATCAGACTGACTACACACAACAACAAAGCAGACAAGTATAACGAAACAAGGCTGGCAGCCATAAAAGAAAAGTCATATACATACAAGGCCGAGATTTCTGGCACGTTTCCCGACTATTCATATCCAACATCACTCGACTTGACACTCAAACTCGGGGCACAGGTAATGTTTATCAAAAATGACGTGTCGGGAGACCATCTTTACTATAATGGAAAAATTGGAGAGGTAACATATCTCGACAATGAAAAAATTGGCATCACATGCATTGACGAAGATAACGAGATATTTGTGGAACCATCGGAATGGGAAAACAATAAATATATAATCAATACAGAGACAAACGAAATAGAAACAGAGGTACTGGGAGTGTTCAGACAATTCCCACTCAAACTTGCATGGGCCATCACCATACACAAAAGCCAGGGACTAACCTTCGATAAGGCTATCATTGATGCTGGTGGTTCGTTTGCACCAGGACAGGTATATGTGGCACTGAGCAGATGTCGTAATTTGCAGGGTATTGTGCTGTCGTCGCCCATAACACACAGAGCCATAATCAACGATAGAAACGTAGACTTTTTTATGGCAAACCAACAGAAACTGGCACAAGAGAGCATAGAAAGACTGCCACAACTCAAAGAGGAGTTCAGAAGACAACTGATGATTGAACTCTTTGACTTTAGAGACCTGCAATCGCGAGAAGACACGGTGATGAGAATAATGGTTGAATATCATGCCAATAGCCATAACATGACAACACAACAGCATAAACAGGCTGTGATGGATATTGCAGGCAAGATAATGGCGGTGGCAACCAAATGGCAAGACCACATAATGCATCTTAATATCGAACAACTTCATGAAAATGAATTCATGGACAGAATAAAAAAGAGCGCCAACTATTTCTCTGCTAATCTCAGAGATATTCTCGAGAAGCTAATCAACCTGACCGCTAATGTGAAAAGTAATAACAAAGAGGCAACAAAACGTATGGGAACAGCACTGCCGGATCTGCGTGTGGCTTATCTCTCAAAAAAACTGCTGCTCGACGCCATCGGCACCAAAGGATTCTCAACAACTACATTCTTACATGAAAAAAATAATGCCATAATGATTGCCATAGATGCTCCGTCTGCAGACGTATTGAAATCTAATGATGCACAAAAAATAAACACAAGAAAGGCAAAAACTAAACAAAAACAGCAAAAGCCACCAAAAGAAAAAACATGGAAGATTACATACGACATGTATAAGAATGGAATGATGCCATTTGATATTGCTATGGAAAGGCATCTCACAATGAATACTATCATGGGGCATCTGGCAATATGCGTGACAGAGGGAATGCTGGATATCACCGATATCATTGACAAAGATAAGATAAAGGCAATAGTAAGAGCAGTAGAAATGGCAGGAATAGACGCTACAAAAACTGCCATTAAGGAGTTGTGCCCACCTGACATTACATACAACGAGATTTCCATAGTAATGAAGTGCATATAATTGGCTGCACAAAAGGAAAATCAACGATTGTATTGCGCTACGACCATAATAATTGATTGCAGAATGATTACAGAATAAAAAAAAGATTAATAATTTTGCTAATATCATTCTTGCTTTCATGATTTTTTGCTACCTTTGTGGGCGATAAAGACAAATAACGGCCAAAATACAAATGTGGCCGTATTAACGTCAATATAATACTAAGGAGGTAATGCTGATATGACACTCGTAATAGTAACAATGTTGCTTGTGGGCTATTTACTGATCGCCACATCGCACGTGACCAATGTAAACAAGGCCGCGATAGCCATGTTTATTGGCACCGTGGGATGGGTGATATATATCTGTTACGGTGCGGATTTCGTGGCTCACATGCACCCAAGGGAATATATTGACTTTCTCGCAGGACAACCAGCATCAAGCATGGCTGTAAAGCATTTTATCTATGATGATATCTTTCTGAAATACGTGGCTAAGGCGGCGGCTGTCATTCTCTTCCTCTTGGCTACCATGTCGATAATAGAAATACTAAATAATAACGGATGCTTTGATTTCATACGTGAATGGGTGAGAACACGAAGCAGCAAACGGCTTCTGTGGACAATATCACTGGCCACATTCGTAATATCGGCAAATCTCGACAACCTTACTACCACCACCATGATGCTCATGATAATGAGAAACATAGTGCAGAGCAGACGACAGAGAATGCTGATCGGTTCGTCTATTGTGTTGGCTGCCAATGCTGGCGGATGCATGACCGTGATTGGCGATCCCGCAGGTGTGTTCCTTTGGGGAAGCGGAGCAGTAACAGCATCCAATTTCTCTTCGTACCTTATACTACCATCTATACTGGCATGGGCTATCCCAACTTTGCTCCTATCGCTAAACCTGCCCGACAGACTGGATGCAACATGGCTGCCATCGCCATTCAGAGGAGATGACACAAACCTCAATAGATGGCAACGACTGGTCATGCTCTTCGTAGGAATAGGAGGACTGTGGTTTATACCTACATTTCATAACATAACTAAACTGAGTCCATTTCTCGGAGCTCTCTGTGTGCTGTCGATCCTTTGGGTAGTAAATGAACTGTTTAACCGAAAACTCATGAATGCAGACCAACTGGCAAACAATCGGCTACCCAGAGTGCTGCAATATGGCAGCATACAACAGATACTCTTTGTTATGGGCGTAATGCTGGCATTAGGAGCTGTAAAGGAAACAGGGGCTTGGGGTGACATGGCCACATGGCTCGACTTCAATATCCACAACGTGTGGGCAGTAGGAATATTGTCGGGACTGATGAGCGGACTGGTGGACACATTCACCATAGCAATGTCAAATTTTTCACTATATCCCGTGGTTGACGAACATCACTTAAACCTGTGGGCCGACTCCGACTATATGACCAACTTTATAGTAAATGGCGCATACTGGAAGATTACTGCGTTCTCCACAGCAATAGGTGGATGCCTGCTCTGCTTTGCCAACACAAGCGGACTGGCACTAATGAAAATGGAGCACGTCAGAATAGGGTGGTATGTCAAAAACTGCACTCCAAAGGTGTTGCTCGGATGGGCGGTAGGATTAGCGGTGCTATACCTCGAGATATATCTCGCTGAGATGTAAATATCAAAACCATAATGATATAATTAAGGACTATTAATATATAAATAAAAGTAATAATAACGATTCACAACAGATTATGGCAAAAATCAAAACTATAGGTGTTCTCACTTCAGGAGGCGATGCACCAGGCATGAATGCTGCCATCAGAGCCGTGACCAGGGCCGGCATTTGCAATGGCTTCAATATCAAAGGAATTTATCGCGGATATGATGGACTCATCAATGGTGAGGTGAAACCATTCACAACAGAGAACGTCAGCGGTATCATCATGCAGGGTGGCACCATACTCAAAACAGCCCGCAGCAAAGAGTTTATGACACCCGAAGGAAAACAGAAAGCATACGAGACAATGCAGAAAGAGGGCATAGACGCCCTGGTGGTTATCGGTGGAAATGGTTCACTCACAGGTGCAAGGGATTTTGCTGCAGAATATGATGTATGCTGCATAGGTCTGCCAGGCACCATAGATAATGACCTCTATGGCACCGATTCTACCATTGGCTACGATACTACCATGAATACCATCGTGGAATGCGTAGACCGTATCAGGGATACCGCACAGAGCCATGAGCGCATCTTTTTTATCGAGGTGATGGGACGAGATGCAGGATTCCTGGCTCAAAACAGCGCCATTGCAAGCGGAGCAGAGGCTGCCATAATACCCGAAGACTCTACAGATGTGGACCAGTTGGCTCGTTTCATGGAGCGAGGCATTCGAAAGTCTAAGAAGAGTTGCATTGTAATAGTGTCTGAAAGTCCAAAATGTGGAGCACTCTATTATGCTGACCGTGTGAGAAACGAGTTTCCTGATTATGACGTGAGAGTTTCAATACTCGGTCACCTGCAACGAGGTGGTAGACCCACAGCACACGACAGAATATTGGCAAGCCGCACTGGTGTGGGGGCCATAGAGGCTATCATGCAGGGACAGAGAAACGTGATGATCGGTGTGAGAAACAATGAGGTGGTTTATGTGCCCTTTAGCGATGCTATACGCACTGACAAACCTCTTGATATGAAACTCATCAAAGTGCTGGATGAGTTGAGCATTTAATCATGTGAAGATTAATGCGTGCAGCATGAAAGAATAGAGAATAAGTGGACTTTTGGAACATTAGTTAGTTAATAAAACGAAAAACATGCTCTAAAAGTCCACGATATTTGTATATTATGCAATATTTTTATTCAATTAGTTTTCATGGATGAAAATAAATTGCTACCTTTGTGCTTGAAAAATGTAAATGGAAATTTAAAACAATTAAATTCATATAGCTTATGTCACAAATAACTGGACAAATCTCCCAAATTATCGGTCCCGTGATCGATGTCTATTTCGACACTAAAGGACTGGAAGCGGAGAAGGTTCTGCCAAAAATTCATGATGCCCTACAAATTAAACGCCAAGATGGACGTACTCTTATTGTTGAGGTTCAGCAGCACATTGGTGAAGACACAGTAAGATGTGTGGCCATGGACAATACTGATGGCCTGCAGCGTGGGCTGCCCGCAGTGAGCATGGGTTCTCCTATACAAATGCCTTCTGGCGACCAAATCAAAGGACGCATGCTTAATGTGATAGGACAACCTATCGATGGTATGAAATCATTCAACATGGAGGGCGCTTATCCCATACATAGAGAGGCACCATCATTTGAGGAACTCTCTACACGCAAAGAGATGCTTGCCACTGGTATTAAGGTTATCGACCTGCTCGAACCATACATGAAAGGTGGCAAAATTGGTCTCTTCGGTGGTGCTGGCGTGGGCAAAACTGTGCTCATTATGGAACTTATCAACAATATCGCCAAAGGACACAATGGCTACTCTGTGTTTGCTGGTGTTGGTGAGCGTACACGTGAGGGTAATGACCTTATTCGCGAAATGATTGAGAGTGGAGTTATACGCTATGGAGATAAATTCCGTAAGGCTATGGACGAAGGCAAATGGGATTTGTCGCTCGTTGATCCTGAGGAACTCAAGAAATCACAGGCGACACTTGTGTATGGACAAATGAACGAACCTCCTGGCGCACGTGCTTCTGTGGCTCTCTCTGGTCTTACCGTGGCTGAGGAGTTCAGAGATAATGGAGGAAAAGACGGCGCAGCTGCAGATATACTCTTCTTTATCGACAATATCTTCCGATTTACACAGGCTGGTAGTGAGGTTTCGGCACTGCTCGGACGTATGCCTTCTGCCGTGGGATACCAACCTACACTGGCAAGCGAGATGGGTAGCATGCAGGAAAGAATCACATCTACCAAGAAAGGGTCCATCACATCAGTACAGGCCGTATATGTGCCTGCCGATGACTTGACAGACCCAGCTCCTGCCACCACCTTTACACACCTCGACGCAACCACTGAGTTGAGTAGAAAAATTACAGAACTTGGTATTTATCCCGCAGTTGACCCGCTGGGTAGCACTTCACGTATCCTCGACCCTCTGATTGTGGGCAAAGCTCATTATGACTGTGCACAGCGCGTAAAGGAAATCCTGCAACGCTATAAAGAACTGCAGGATATCATCGCAATCCTCGGTATGGATGAATTGTCGGATGAAGATAAGTTGACTGTTAACCGAGCAAGACGAGTTCAGCGCTTCCTCTCACAGCCATTCTCCGTGGCAGAACAGTTTACAGGCGTTCCTGGAGTGATGGTTTCTATCGAGGATACAATCAAGGGATTCAATATGATACTAGACGGAGAGGTTGACTACCTGCCAGAGCAGGCTTTCCTCAATGTGGGCACTATCGAAGACGCTATTGCCAAGGGCAAGAAACTCATCGAGGCTGCCAAAGGTTAACTACTATAATGCCGTAGCGATATATGAGTTTGAAGTTGAAGATAGTATCTCCCGAAAAGATACAATACGACGGAGAAGTAAGCATTGTTACCGTCCCTGGCACGCTTGGACGATTTCAGGTGTTGCAGGGTCACCAGCCTATCATCTCCTCTCTTGAGAAAGGGGTGGTGGAATACATAGATAAAGACGGCATGCATAATATTGAAATAGTCGGCGGTTTTGTGGAAGTAAGAAGCGATGAGGTTTCTCTATGTGTTGAGATGTAACAAAAAGCAAAAGGAGTGAACGAAACAAAATGGACAAGGTAAACATGCATACCGATAGAGACGTGATCATATCCACGTTATTCAGAGAGGCCATCATCAGGGCACTGGTAGTATTTTCCAGTATCTTATTGTTGGTTATCGGTACTTGCTATTTCTATGGCATCCAACGAATTGTAGAGCCTAGTTTAATATGTTTCTCATTCTCACTTTTTTATGAGATTGGTACGTTGATAGCATGGCGATGGATAGTGACAAGAAATATTGACTTGCTCACGGGATTCCTTACAGCAATATCAGGATTCCGATTCCTACTCTCGCTTATTCTTATGGGTGTTTACTATGCTACCCATATATATAGTGAGATGATATCATTTCTTTGCATCTTCGGCATTTTCTATTTTGCCATGATGATCACACAGACAGTCTTCTACCGCAGGTCGTTGAATTATATCAATTGAATAAACCAATGGATTGTATCAACTGACTCTATGTATATGACGATCATTAAATATTGAGTATAATGAAAAAAGTATTGACAAGTATAGTTCTCTTGCTGTTTGCATTACTGCCTTTCAAGGCATACGCCAGCGAAGGTGCTCAGGAAGGAAAGGAGCTCAACATACCCGAGATTGTGCTTGAGCACCTGGCTGACTCCTACGAATGGCATATAGCCACATACGAGGGCAAGTCTATCCATATCTCACTACCTGTAATTATCAGGAGTAGTCAGACCAAAGATTGGTATATATGCACCGTAGAGAACCTGCCAGAAGGATTTTTCATTAATCCCGAGCACCATAATAAAATTTATGAGAAGATGGCAGACGGAACAGTGGAGCGTCCGCTTGATTTGAGCATAACCAAAGTGGTGGCAGAAATATTGATAGTGGTTGCTATCCTGCTGACCGTATTTTGCTCGTGTGCACGCTGGTATCGTAAGCGAGATGAGATAACAGAAGCCCCTAAAGGGTTTGTAGGTGCTATGGAAATGCTCGTGATGTATATCCTCGACGAAGTCGTAAAACCGGCATTGGGAGAGAAACACTACCGCAAATATGCGGGTTATCTGCTTTCAATCTTCTTCTTTATCTTGGTTACTAACCTAATGGGACTCCTCCCTGTATTGCCCGGTGGTGTGAACGTGACGGGTAACATCAATATTACCCTTTCACTGGCGGTATTTACGATGATAGTAATCAACGTGTTTGGCAACAGAGAATATTGGAAAGAGGTGTTCTGGCCTGAGGTGCCCATGTTCCTAAAGTTCCCAGTACCGCTAATGCCTTTGATAGAGTTCTTCGGTATCCTTACCAAACCATTTGCACTGATGATCCGTCTCTTTGCCAACATGATGGCAGGACATGCTGTGATGCTCAGTTTCACATGTGTAATCTTCCTCGGATGGACCATGGGAACGGGATTTGGTGTAGGTCTAAACATCTTCAGCGTAATCATGCTTCTATTTATGAATGCACTTGAGTTGCTCGTAGCATTTGTTCAGGCGTATGTGTTTACAATGCTGAGTGCTGTGTTTATAGGACTGGCACACAAGGAACACCATCAGGAGCAGGAGGCTTGAAAGCACATGCAGGGAATTTGGCATCGTAATAACTTAACATAGTAATAAATAAACAAAAAGACAAAAAGATAAACGAATTTATTAACAATTTTAAAATTATAAGACTATGATTATTTCAACACTTTTGGCTGCAGAAGGTCTGGCACAGCTGGGCTGCGGCATCGGAGCTGGTATTGCTACAATTGGTGCAGGTTTGGGTATTGGTAAGATTGGCGGTAGTGCTATGGATGCTATTGCCCGTCAGCCAGAGGCATCTGGTAAGATTCAATCAAACATGATTCTTACTGCTGCATTCGTTGAGGGTTGTGCGCTCTTTGCCATCGCCGCTTGTGCATTCCTTATCTAATAAGAAATAATTAGACATGAATCAATTGCCATCAATATTAACCCCCGATCTGGGATTGCTCCTATGGATGCTCGCTGCATTTCTTGTGGTATTCTTTGTTTTAGCAAAGTATGCATTGCCTGTCATCGTGGAAGCTGTGGAGAAGCGCAGCAACCATATCAATGATAGTCTCAAGAAAGCAGAAGAGGCAGCAGTCAAATTGGCCAATATCCAGAAGGAAGGGGAGTCCATATTGCAGCAGGCAAGACAGCAGCAAGCACAGATCCTCAAAGAGGCTGCAGAAACTCGTGATTCCATAATCGCTGAAGCCAAAGACAAGGCTCGCAAAGAGGCTGCAAGGCTTCTCGATGATGCACGCAGCGAGATACAAAGCGAAAAGCAGTCTGCACTCAGGGAGATCCGTATGGAAGTGGCTGAATTGTCTGTCAAGGTGGCTGAAAAAGTTCTGTATAAGGAACTGGACAGCGATGCCAAGCAGATGGAAACAATTGACAGGCTGTTGGATGAAGTTTCACTTGGTGACAAAAAATCATAAGGTATGGACATAGGTGTAATATCTGTAAGGTACGCAAGGGCATTGCTGAAGACATCAATGGAGTTTAACAACTCTGAGGATGTCTATAAGGAGATGCAGAGACTGGCTCAGAGCTATATAGAGGTGCCAGACCTCAGACACACCATAGATAATCCCATGCTTGCCAAAGAGACCAAGAGACAATTGCTCTCTACGGCTTCAGGTGGAGCCTGTGAGTTAACCCTACGCTTTTTCGACATTGTCTTGCGTGAAGATAGGGAGGATATGATACAGTTTATGGCCAATTCATATATCACCTTATATAGAAAACAGAATAACATCATCCGCGGCAAGTTGACAACAGCCGTGCCCGTGTCAGTGGATGTGAAATCCAAGATGCAGCGCATGGTTGAGAATATGACTAATGGAACTGTTGAGTTTGAAACCGAGGTAGATGCCGACATTATGGGTGGCTTCGTACTTGAATACGACACCTACCGCATGGATGCCAGCGTCAAAAACAGGTTGAGAGAGATACTCCAGCAGTTGAAAAACTAATTATTAACAAGATTATTATCATGTCAGATAAGATTAAACCAAGCGAAGTGTCGCAGATGCTTTTTGAACAACTCAAAGGCATCAGTGGCGAACAGAAGTTCGACGAGATTGGTACTGTGCTTGAGGTAAGTGATGGCGTGGCTCGCATTTATGGTCTTCGCAATGCCGAGGCCAATGAGTTGCTTCAGTTTGACAATGGCACCATGGCCATAGTCATGAACCTTGAGGAAGACAATGTTGGTTGTGTGCTTCTGGGTTCAACCGAAGGTATCAAAGAGGGCATGGTGGTTAAGCGTACCAAGCGTATAGCATCCATTATGGTGAACGATAACATGCTTGGACGTGTTATCAATCCACTTGGACAGGCCATCGACGGCAAGGGTGACATAGATCTCAAAGATGCCTTTGAGATGCCTCTGGAGCGCAAGGCTCCTGGTGTTATCTACCGTCAACCCGTGAAGGAACCTCTTCAGACCGGTATCAAGTCGGTGGATTCAATGATTCCAATCGGACGTGGACAGCGAGAACTCATCATCGGTGACCGTCAGACAGGAAAGACAGCCATCGCCGTAGACACTATCATCAATCAGAAGAGTTTCTATGATGCAGGCAAACCTGTATATTGTATTTATGTGGCCATAGGTCAGAAAGCATCCACAGTGGCTGCACTTGTTGAAAACCTCAAGCAGCATGGTGCACTGCCTTATACTATTGTGGTGAGTGCCACGGCGGCTGATCCTGCTGCCATGCAGTATTATGCTCCTTTTGCTGGTGCTGCTATAGGAGAGTATTTTAGAGACAGAGGACATTCTGCCCTTGTTGTGTATGACGACCTGTCAAAGCAGGCTGTTGCATACCGTGAGGTGTCGCTGATTTTGCGCCGTCCATCCGGACGTGAGGCTTATCCAGGAGATGTGTTCTATCTGCATAGTCGTCTATTGGAGCGCGCAGCACGTATCAATGACCAGCAGGAAGTGGCAGAGCAGATGAACGACCTGCCAGAGTGCATGAAAGGTCATGTAAAGGGTGGTGGTTCTCTAACTGCTCTTCCTATCATCGAAACACAGGCTGGTGACGTTTCAGCATATATTCCTACCAATGTGATCTCAATCACCGACGGACAGATATATCTTGAAAGCGACCTCTTTAACCAGGGTTTCCGTCCCGCCATCAATGTGGGTATCTCAGTATCTCGTGTGGGTGGTTCGGCTCAGATTAAGAGTATGAAGAAAGTGGCAGGTACACTGAAGATTGACCAGGCTCAGTATCGAGAGCTTGAGAGTTTCTCGAAGTTCTCGAGTGATGTGGATGCCGTGACAGCCATGACCCTTGACCGCGGTCGCAAGAACAATCAGTTGCTTATCCAGCCACAGTATAGTCCTATGCCTGTAGGAGAGCAGATAGCCATCATCTATTGTGGAACAAAGGGTTTGATGCACGATGTGCCATTGGATCAAGTGCGTGAATGCCAGAACACCTTCCTTGACAAGATGCGCAGTGCCCATGGCGACACTATCGCTACCCTTGCCAGCGGCAAGATTTCAGACACCGAGACAGCAGTTATAGAGAGTGTGATGGCAGACATTGCTGGACAATATAAAAAGTGATAGCCTATGCCATCCCTAAAGGAAATAAGAAACCGCATCAATTCTGTTAACAGCACCCGCAAGATTACGAGTGCCATGAAGATGGTTGCATCATCTAAACTCCATCATGCACAGGTGATGATAGAGAACATGCTGCCATACGAATCGATGCTTGAGCATATCCTAAAGTCTTTTCTTGCATCTGAAGCAGATGTGAGAAGTGTGTTGATAGACAACCGTGAAGTCAAGAAGGTGGCTCTTGTGGTTTATTCATCCAATAGTAGCTTGTGCGGTGGTTTCAATGCCAATGTCATCAAACTGATGACTACAGCCGTTGACAACTACCGTGCACAAGGGATTGACGATATCACCATATATCCAGTAGGTAGGAAAGTGGCAGAGAAAGCCACGAAACTTGGGTATAAGGTTGCCGGTGACTATTCAGCTCTGTCAGACAAGCCCAATGCCAAGGAATGTATTGAACTGGCCAGGAGACTTGGACAATCATTTCTCAATCATGAAGTGGATAAGGTGGAACTGCTCTATCACCATTTCAAGAGTGCTGGTTCACAGGTGTTGACACGCAAACTCTTCCTTCCCATTGACCTATCGACAGAATTGGATCGTGACCACTGGAGAGACCTTTCTTCTTCAGTTGCTACAAAGAAGTCGCAGGAATATCTCAAGCATAAGGAAGACAGTCATGAAGCGGTGACAATTGAGGCCAAACCACTCAATGACAATTTCATTGTGGAACCGGATATGGAGACAGTGCTTGCTACTCTTATTCCCAAACTGCTTCATCTCATGGTGTATACGGCATTGCTTGACAGCATAGCGAGCGAACATGCTGCCCGTATGGTGGCCATGCAGACAGCCACAGACAATGCTGATGAACTGCTGCGTGAACTCAATCTGCAATACAACAAGAGTCGTCAGCAGGCTATCACCAATGAGTTGCTTGATATCGTAGGTGGCTCCATTAACAAATAGTTTGCATCACTATTTCATCGAAATACTAGGGGGCAGGGCATCGAACTTGCTCCCTATTATTATTTCTAAAATATGCAATTGCAATTCTTTTGCATACAATTATTTGTAATAATCCGCCTATTAATGGGTTCAATATGCATTTTCACCTTGTTAACGACATTTTTATGATAATAATAATGATAATATCAAAATATTTTTTGTAATTTTGCAACAAATTAGATATTATGGGCATTTTTGGTTTTTTCAGCAAGAACAAGAAGGAAACCCTCGATAAGGGTTTGGAGAAAACAAAGACAAGTGTTTTTGACAAGATAGCACGTGCTGTAGCAGGCAAGTCCAAGGTAGACGACGAAGTCTTGGACAACCTCGAGGAAGTGCTCATCACCAGTGATGTCGGTGTAGACACCACTCTCAAGATCATAGAACGTATAGAAGAACGAGTGTCTCGAGACAAATACGTGAGCACGTCAGAACTCAATGGCATCCTGCGTGATGAGATTGCCGCTCTATTGTCAGAAAATAACACAGTGGATGGTGATAGTTGGGATCTTCCCACCGATCATTCCCCTTACGTAATTCTTGTGGTAGGTGTAAATGGTGTTGGCAAGACCACCACCATTGGCAAGTTAGCCCATCAATTTAAGCAGGCTGGCAAGAAGGTATATCTCGGTGCTGCCGACACATTTCGTGCTGCTGCCGTTGAGCAGTTGTGCATTTGGGGAGACCGTGTAGGTGTGCCAGTGATCAAACAGCAGATGGGTAGCGACCCAGCCTCTGTTGCTTTCGACACCTTGAGTAGTGCCAAGGCCAACAATGCAGATGTGGTAATCATCGATACTGCAGGCAGATTGCATAACAAGGTAGGTCTGATGAATGAATTGAAGAAGATTAAGGAAGTGATGAAGAAAGTACTTCCCGAAGCTCCCGATGAGGTGTTGCTTGTATTGGATGGCAGTACTGGACAGAATGCCTTTGAACAAGCAAGACAGTTTGCCGCCGTTACCCAAATCACTTCACTGGCAATAACAAAACTCGACGGTACTGCCAAGGGAGGCGTAGTTATTGGCATCAGTGACCAATTGAAGGTACCGGTAAAATATATTGGACTGGGCGAAGGCATGGAAGATCTCCAACTGTTTAACAAGCGCCAGTTTGTGGATTCGCTATTCAAGAATTCATAACCCTCCAATTCTCTTCATAATTATATACTAATGTCAAAGAAGAAAGAAACTGTAGATATCATAACCATGGGTTGTTCAAAGAATCTTGTAGATTCCGAGACACTCATAGGACTATTTGAAGCCAACGGCTATCATTGCACCCATGACAGCGATAATCCCAAGGGAGATATCGTTGTAATTAACACCTGCGGGTTTATTCAGGATGCCAAGCAGGAGAGCATCAACACAATTCTTGAGTTTGCACAGGCCAAAGATGAGGGCCGCATACGCAAATTATTTGTGATGGGATGCCTCTCAGAACGCTATATGAAAGAGTTAGGAGAGGAGATACCACAGGTGGATAAATACTATGGCAAATTCAATTTTCGACAACTCATCAGCGATCTCAAAGGCGAGGAAACCATAGTGTGCGATGCCAACAGACGCATCACCACGCCCCGCCATTATGCATATATAAAGATAAGTGAGGGATGCGACCGCCATTGTGCCTATTGCGCCATACCCATCATCACAGGCAGACATGTGAGCAGAACACAAGATGAGATTCTCGAAGAGGTGAGGCAACTAGTGAAAGAAGGAACCACTGAGTTTCAGATTATTGCACAGGAACTGACCTATTATGGTGTGGACATAGACGGAAAGAGGCAGATAGCACAACTCATCGACCGTATGGCACACATAGAAGGTGTGAAATGGATTAGACTGCACTATGCATATCCAACACAATTTCCTATGGAACTGCTCGATGTGATCAGAGAAAACGACAATGTATGCAAATATCTCGACATAGCACTGCAACACGTTTCTGACAAGATGCTGAAGCGCATGCACAGAAATGTGACAAAAGAAGAGACATACCAACTTGTAAATACTATAAGAGATAGGGTGCCTGGCATTCATTTGCGCACCACTCTGATGGTTGGTTTTCCAGGAGAATCTGAAGAAGATTTTAATGAGCTTGTGGATTTTGCCCGTTGGGCACGCTTTGAGCGTATGGGTGCATTTGCCTATTCGGAAGAGGAGGGTACCTATTCTGCAGATCATTATGACGATGATGTAGACGAAGAAACAAAGCAGAGAAGACTGGATAAACTGATGCGAATACAGCAGAGCATCAGTGGAGAAATAGAAGGAGCCAAGGTAGGCACAGAACTCACCGTGGTTATTGACCGCATAGAAGGGGAATATTATATCGGACGAAGCGAGTTTAGCTCTCCTGAGGTAGACCCAGAAGTGCTTATCCGTATTGACGACCATCCCCTTACCATAGGCGAGTATTACACAGTGCATGTGGATGACTCGGATGATTTTGACCTATACGCAACAGTAATACAACAACAATGAACAATAAGGAATTCATAGCTGCCCTGTCTGCAGAGATGGGCTATCCCGCTTCTACCACCCAACGTCTGGTATCTACGATATTAGACGGTATGGGAGATGCTTTCCAAGAGGGCGAAGGTGTGAGAGTAGAGAATCTCGGCACATTCGAAACACGCAAGAAACTGGAGCGCATCATCTTTAATCCTTCCACACAGCAGCGCATGCTGGTACCACCAAAGATAGTGCTTGGATTTAGGCCTAATGCCGAACTTAAAGAGGCATTGAAAAAGAAGATGGAAGAAAAGGATATCAAGAAAACTACTGACAATACTACAGTGAAACAAGCCTCCAATGATGATAAGAATATTGAAGATAAGTCTAAGGGCGTTAATAAAATAATCAAGAGAGTAACAGCCAACAAGAAAAAGGGCAATAAGAAATAGCTATGGATAAAAAGGGATATATAGACTTGGCTGAACTGCTGACACGCAAGCATACAATATCTGATGTGAGTTCTCAGATATTCGTAAACAGGATGTTTCATGTAATCAGCAATGGATTGCTCAATGATGGCATTGTGAAAGTGCGTGGTTTAGGCACTTTTAAATTAATTGAGGTGGAAGACCGTGTAAGCGTAGATGTCAACACAGGTCAGCGTGTTGTGATACCCGGACACTATAAGGTCTCTTTCACTTGTGACTCCACAATGAAAGAGATTGTCAATAAGCCATTCTCTCAATTCGAAACCGTTGTTCTCAATGATGGTGTGGATTTTTCATCAATAGACACTCCAGCAGAATCAGATGAGCCAAACCTTGATGATGACGATGTTAACGAGGAAGAAGATGAGATTGTAGTAGAAAAACAGAAAGAACAATACTTTGTAGAGACGTCAGAAGTAGAAGAAGAGACATCAGCAGAAGAGCAAACTCCAGCAGTAGAGGAAGATACTATCGCAGAAGAGCAAACTCCAGCAGTAGAGGAAGATACTATCGCAGAAGAGCAAACTCCAGGAGTAGAGGAAGAGACTATCACAGAAGAACAAACTCCAGGAGTAGAGGAAGAGACTATCGCAGAAGAGCAAACTCCAGGAGTAGAGGAAGAAAATCCCGTAGAAAATATACTTCTTCCAGAAGAAGAAATATTACCTGAGGAGAAGGTGGAAGATGTATTATCTAACGAGGAAGTAGACGACGTATCTGACGATAAACGAGAAGCTTCTATTGGGCAAGAAGATGCCGATGAAGAGTTCAATGACTTAGACAATGCTACCGATAACTCATCCGTAAATGATGTTGTTAACGATGACGATAATATTATTGTTAATAGTACCATTAATGATGATGAAATTCGCAATGAAGTTAAGGATGAAGTAAATGACGAAGATAAGGATGAAGTTAAGGATGAAATAGACGATAATAATAATGATGATGATGATAATTCTGACGCTGAACCAAGTAGTGGCAGCAAGAAGCATATATTTGGATATATCATTCTTTCATTGATATTATTATTGATTGCCGCTGGAGCCTATTATGGAGGATATCTCTATGGTTACCAGAAGGGTAGGGCTGATGTATCCTTTGAAATGCACAAGCAGATAATGAAATGTAGTCATCATCCACAAACACCATCTTTGGAGAAAGATACAACAAACGTTGATACTATTACAAAGAATACCCCTGTCATGGTTAATGACCAATCATCAATAAAGAGTGAAAGAAATACAGATACAAAGATTGAAGACAAAACCATAGTAAAGACTGAAACCAAGCCGGAGAGCAAGACAGTATCCAAAGCGCCTGCTACTGATGATTTGCATGCTCAATATGCAGCCAAGGATGTGCGTGTTCGTTTGGGTGCTTATCGCATTGTTGGAACAGATCATGAAGAGTTAGTGCGTCCTGGCGACAATGTGAGGAAACTATCTCGCCGCTGCTTAGGTGAAGGTATGGAGTGTTATGTGGAGGTATACAATGGCATAAACAGCAATACCCCATTGAAGGCTGGACAGAAACTCAAGATACCAAAGTTGGTAGTAAAGAAAAAGAAGAAAAAATGAATAAAAGCAATAAGGAAGACTATTCCGAAGATGAAGAAATACCAATTACTGCGGAGAGATAAGAGAAAGATATAGGTTCTCATATCTCTCCGCTATCTTTTTATAGTCATGATGTTTTGCCACATAAGCAATGCTCTCCTTTTTGAGTTGGCATATCATCTCTTTGGGCATGTCAACAAGCGCTTGCAGTTGCCTTACCACATCATCATAATCAGGTTTCACGTTGATGATTGGACACAATTTATCCTCATTTAATATCTCATAATTTTCTGGTTCTCCGCCACCAACACAGATAATTCCTTTAGACATAGCCAGCAGGGCATTCATGGCCGGTGTATAACTATAAAGTTGGTCGAGTATTACATCGCTGCTCTCCATGAGATGCTTATATGTATCAAAGGGTACCGATTCAACCACCACCAGATTAACCATGTCTTTATTCCTGTCTCTAATCTCTTCTGCAGCCTTTAGCATGATGTCTGTACCCTTATACTCGCTTCTTGTCTTGTTGATGCCAATAAAGATTGTCAGTTTGAATTTCTTGTTATTATCATTTGTGCAATGCTTGCCATCGTTGATAATATGCCCAGAATAATCATCCATTTTTATGGGCATGGGAATGAATGTAGCCTTTTGCCCGAATGAAAGTTCATAGCACACCTGATATTCATACAGTCCTGTAACAATGGCATCACAATCGTTGGCAATCATCCTGTTTAGTTTTTCCTTATCGGTGCCTATCCAGTCTTGAATTTCCTTTATGGCATCACGGTTGGTTCGCAGTTTGTTGCCTATATTAAAATCGCTGTATCTCAACGGTTTATGTTGAATGCAATTATAAACCCAGTAATAATCCATTCCAAACCCTCCGAGCACCACCGCCCTGTTATGCTTTCTCAGAAAGCGATATAGCAGGAATATCTTTTTAGCTTTAAGTTCCACAAACATAGGATTGATGAGTTGCACGATATCATATCCCACAAAATTCCTGAGGTTAGCAATGATGCGTGCATAGAGCAGAGCTCCACCCAGTTTCCCCTTCTCTCTCTTGAGGTTGATATCCCTTGGGTAGTTTTTCCAGAAGTCACCATTTGAAGCCAGACACACCTCATGACCTCTGAGCCTGAGTCCTTCGGCCAGAGTAGCATGCACATTGCTGTATTCTCCCAAGAGCAGTATTCTCATTTCTGTGATATTCAAAGAAAATAATCCAATGCCAACCCACTTTCCGCTAAGCCAACTTGCTCAGTATACCTGCCGATTTGATTAGCAGACTTCTTCCCATGGCGCTATTGGTCATCTTTCTAAACATTGTATATTTCTTGCTGTATTTCTTGTCTGGCAAGGGGAAGAGTCCGAGTTGCGTCAGTCTTTCTATGCGGTGCTCGAGTTGGTTTTGTGATTTTGTGGCCACGATGACTCCATATAGATAATCCATAGTTAGCTGAGCCACTCTTCTTTGCAATGCCAGGGCCTCATATTGCGGTAGGGAAGCCGCTTTATTGTTTAGTTTCACTATGATGCTCTCAATGTCGTTCATTCTTTTGATTACATGTCTCGGGTCACGTTTTGTTGTTATCGAACCCTTATGCTTTCTGTAGAAATAGGCTTTTGCGTTGGTATGATAGAGCCTTTCAGCTTTGAGAAACAATACGGGTGTGAAATCCTCGTCTTCATGCAGCAGTCCTTTTATAAATCTCATGTCACCGAGCAGAGCACGTTTAAACAGGTAACTGCATGCGCTTGCTTTCAGGTTATAGTTTTTTAGATAGTTGGCACCATCTGTCACCGTATCGGTTTGAAAAGCCGTTTTATTGGGCATGGATCCTGTATGCTCAAACTGTACAATCTCTGGTGTTTCATATCTCACAATGTCGAGACACTGGTCATAAGCCCACGATATTAGGAAGTCGTCGGCATCCACAAATTGTATGAACTGCCCGCTTGCTATGTCCAGTCCCCGATTGCGTGCAGCACTCAGTCCACTGTTTTTTTGTCTGACATAAATGATGTGGTCTTTGATATCGTCCAACTCGTTGATTGGGCAGTAGTCCGATCCATCATCGATGATGATAATCTCCCTCTCGTCTTGTTTGAGCGATAGTCTAATCATGCTGTCCACACACTCTCTGAGCATGTCAACAGGTTCGTTATGGTAAGGTATGATGAAGCTCACTATAGGAGCGTCATTATCAGTATTTTTGCTAATCATAGGGCAAAGGTAATAAAAAAATGTAAAATTGAGCCCACATATCGTATTTTATTTTGTATAATAGTCTTTTTCCATTAACTTTGCACCTGTAATCAGGGTTTGCCGCTATGGCAACGCAAGAGGGAACGAGGTGAAAATCCCCGACAGTCCCGCTGCTGTGAGCTGTCATTGATGTGCCCAAACAAATGTGTCACTGGCATTATTTTTAATGTAAACAATCATCTGCTGGGAAGACGTTTGAAGCACGATGGCGAGTCAGAATACCTGCCCGATGATAATTATCGTAACGATTATGCATAGGCCATGCTCGAGGACAAGTGGGCCATGCGCAAATATTAATTATGACTATAAAAAGGAACTTATGTGTGGCATTGATGGCCATGTTGTTGCCATGTGTCTCTTCTCCCTGCCATGCAGGATTATTCCAGTCTGTCATTGACAGTACTCATCATGTCAAGGAGGTAGTGGTGACATCCAAGTCGAAGGGTCGCGATGTGATGCCCGTTCAGACCTTATCATGCGAGCAGTTGGAAAAGCTTCGTTCCAACAGTATTGCCGATGCTTTGCGCTATTTCTCGGGCATGCAGATCAAGGACTACGGAGGTGTTGGCGGTTTAAAGACTGTCAATGTTCGCAGTATGGGCACCAATCATACGGGCATCTGCTATGATGGAATTGAATTGGGCAATGCCCAGAACGGGCAGATAGACTTAGGTCAGTTTTCATTAGACAATGTAGAGGAGATATCCTTGTATAATGGTCATCGCAGTGCATTGCTTCAGACCGCCTCCGATTATGCCAATGCGGGCACAGTGTATATCCGCACTCGTCGTCCGCGCTTTACTGATAGTCGCAACACCAATCTCTTATTGAAAGCCAAATATGGTGCTAGCGATCTCATACGCCTCTCCACCCTTTGGGAGCAGCATTTCTCTGACAATGTGAGCATGTCACTGTCTGCCGAAGCACTCAACTCAAGCGGCAAGTATAAGTTTCGCTACCGCCGTTTCAATATAGATGGTACCGTGGCCTACGACACCACTTCCGTGCGTAATAATGGCGATGTTTGGTCGGTAAGGGTAGAGGACAACCTCTTTGGCCATAGTTCTTTCTCCACATGGAATATCAAACTATATACATACCATTCGGAGCGTGGCATACCAGGTGCCATAGTGAACAATGTGTGGCGAAGGGGCGAGCGTCAGCATGACCACAACAGTTTTGTTCAGGGAGCCATGACCTTCGCTCCCACAGATTGGCTCACATCCAAGTTGACAGCCAAATATGCCTTTTACGATACACGATATATAAATCGCGACACCACCCAGATGCTCATCGACAATACTTATCGCCAGCAGGAGTGTTATGTATCGTTTGCCAATATGGCATCGCTCTTGTCATGGTGGTCATTGTCAATGAGTTATGATTTTCGTTATAACAAGTTGGATGCCGCCATTCCGCTTTTTTCATATCCTCGTCGCTATACCAATATGCTGTCAGTAGCCTCATCATTCGCCTACGATGGATTGAAGGTTCAGTTGGGTTGTCTTGCCCATGCTGCTAAAGACCACAACCGATTGCAGTCGCTGCCCCATACCACGGTCTACACCCCTTCGATGGTGGTTGCATGGAGCCCGTGGCAGTCAGATATTCTCACCTTGCGAGCCTTTGCTAAGCGTAGCCATCGTATGCCAACCTTCAATGACCTTTATTATACCGACATGGGCAATGCCCGGCTCAAACCCGAGACAGCAGTGCAATACAACGTAGGTTTTGTCACTTCCCACCGTTTTTTGCATGGAATAATAAGTAGTGTGATGCTTTCTGCCGATGCATATTATAACTCTGTACACAACAAGATAGTGGCATATCCCAAAGGTCAGCAGTTTCGCTGGACCATGCTCAACCTTGGCCGCGTGCATATCAAGGGCACGGATATAGAGGCAGCCATGACACTCAGTCCAACCCGCGACATGTCGCTCACTGCCCGTCTGCAATATACCTACCAGCAGGCGCGCGATGTGACCTCACCCGCCGATGTTTATTACAAGCACCAGATACCCTATATCCCCTGGCATAGCGGTTCTGCCATCATACAATGTTCGTGGCACAATGTGGATATCAACTACAGTTTCATCTATACAGGTCAGCGCTATTCGCAGCAGGAGAACATACGCTATAATCATGTTGAACCATGGTATACCAGCGACCTTTCAGCGTCATACCATTATGACCACTGGCGCGTAACTCTTGAGGTAAACAATCTCTTGAGCCAGGATTATGATGTGATACTCAACTATCCGATGCCAAAGCGAAACGCAGCTGTAACACTCGAATACAAACTCTGATGATCAATGAAAACAGATATGAATAAATACATACCCCAAGTAAGCATGTGCATGATGACGGCTGTAATGTTGGCAGCCAGTCTGTTGGCATTTCATTCGTGCCGCGAAGATCAGTTGGTGATATATTCAGAAGAGGATATAACTGGTGGTGCTTCTTCAGATGGCGATATCGTGGGCATGTATGTGCTCAATGAAGGCAATATGGGTAGTAACAAGTGTACCCTCGACTATCTTGATCTCATTGGCAAGGATGGCACTTCTGTCTATCACCGTAACATTTATTCGGAGCGCAATCCGCATGAAATCAAGGAATTGGGCGATGTGGGCAATGATATAAAGATATACGGTAGTCGTCTGTGGATGGTTATCAACTGCAGCAATAAGGTGGAAGTGGCCACAGCCGATTCTGCCCGCAAGATAGGCAAGATAGACATACCCAACTGCCGTTATGTGTCGTTCTATGGCGACCATGCCTATATCAGTTCGTATGTTGGACCTGTGATGGTTAGCGGCGATGCCCCGCTGGGCCGTGTCTACAAGGTAGACACACTCACTTTACAAAAGGTAGACTCCATCACCGTGGGTTATCAGCCCGAGCAGATGGCCATAGCCAATGGTCACCTTTATGTGGCAAACAGCGGCGGCTATCGTGTGCCCAATTACGATAATACCGTTAGTGTGATAGACTTGGCCACCTTCCGCGAGACATCCAAAATAGAAGTAGACATCAACCTGCATAAGATGTGTGCCGACCGCTATGGTCAGGTGTGGGTAACATCGCGTGGCGATAACATGTTGATTGCACCCTCGCTTCATTGGTTGTCGCCCGATGGCCACATAGGCCATATCGACATACCCATCACCGACATGTGCATGGTGGGCGACTCCTTATATTATATAGGTACCACTGTGGATATCTACACGGGCAAAACCACATTCTCTCATGGCATCATAGATGTAAAGAAGCATGAGCAGGTGTGCAGTAGCCTCTCTGATGCTCACGAGATGCAATCCATGACCATGCCATACGCCATGATAGTGAATCCCATATACCATGATTTCTATATCATGGATGCAAAGAATTATGTGTCGAGCGGACTCCTATACCATTTCCTTCATGATGGCAGTTTCGACTGGAAACAGAAGACTGGCGACATTCCTGCCCATGCCTGCTTCGTATATAAGAAACAATGACAGATTAAAACATATCATATATGACAAAGAATATAAAGAATACAATAACTGTGCTGTGTATAGCATTGTCATGCAATCATATAGACACATTTGCTCAAGAGTACAGTAAGTATCTGCATGCTGTGGATGAATACCAACCTGCTCCTGGTCAGTTTGTCAATGAGTTGCCTGAATATGAGTTGGGCGACGATGCTGCCTCCATGGCAGCCAAGTGCACCGAGTCACTCACCACGGGAGGCATAGTTAGCCTTGGTGGTTTTGGCGGGTATATAACCTTTCATTTCGACCACAGCATAAGCAATGTGCCTGGCAAGTGCGATTTATATATCTCAGGCAATGGCTACAACGGCAATTCAGAACCTGGCATAGTAATGGTGATGAGAGATGATAATGCCAACGGACTGCCCGACGATACATGGTATGAACTGGCAGGCAGTGCAGATACCGACAGCATCGGCAAGGTGATATATAATTATTCCATAACCTATACACCCAATCCCATGGGCAACATTCCGTGGACCGACAACCAAGGTAACAGCGGAGAGATGAATCGCAATGGCTATCATCAGCAGGAATACTTTCCCGCATGGATAGACACAAACCTTACCTTTACTGGCACACGTCTACCCAACAATGCCACAAACAAAGGTACTGACACTCAACCATATTATTTTCTCACATCTCTGCGCTATGGATATGTGGACAATGCATCGCGCACCGACACCACGGCATGCAGTTTTGATATTTCATGGGCTGTGGATGCAGAGCGACGTCCTGTAACCCTTGACCGCATAGACTTTGTAAGGGTATACTGTGCTGTCAACCAGCAGTGCGGATGGATAGGTGAGACGTCAACGGAGATAACAGGTGCCGAAGACCTTCATCTGACCGAGTCTTTGCAGTCTACAGCCATCTCTTCACCCATAGATGACAATGCAGACCATAATGACATTTATTCACTTTCAGGTCATCGCAGACCAGCCATGGTGAGGGGACTGAACATAATACGTAACGGCCGAGGTAAGGTCAGAAAGGTGGTGGTAAGATGAAATCATTGCTCGCATCCCTCTTGCTACTACTCATCTGCTCATGCCAGAGTGGCAAGCGCCAGGCATCACATGATACATCCGCTTCTGGTGATACCATTCGCATGAAATATTCGCGTCTGCTTACCATTGTGCGTCATGACCATTACACATTGGTACATATAGCCAATCCATGGCGTAAGGGCACCATCCTACATAGTTATGTGCTCACAGACAGCAGTTACCACGGCGACCTGCCTGATGCAACCCGACTCAATATTCCTCTGCGCCGCATGGCCCTGTTCTCCACAGTGCAAACCAGTCTGATGGTAGACCTCGGCAGATCGTCAAGCATAGCGGCAGTGGCCGATCGCAAATATATCAAGACACCATTGCCCGAAGGCATCGCCGATGTTGGCGACTCTATGAATCCTGACATCGAGCGTCTCATGTCTACTTGTGCCGATGCCCTGTTTGTGTCGCCCTTTCAAAACAGTGGTGGCTATGGCAAGGTAGGTGAGATAGGTATACCTGTGGTGGAATGTGCCGATTATATGGAGCCATCCCCTTTGGCTCGCGCCGAATGGATACGGTTCTATGGCATGCTCGTAGGGGCTGAGCAAAAAGCCGAAGAGTGGTTTCAGCATGTAGATAGCAGTTACCAATCTCTCAAGTCTATAGCAGCCAAGGCATCCTCGCATCCCAAGGTTAACATGGATAAGATGACGGGCAATGTGTGGTATGTGCCAGGAGGCAAGAGCACCATTGGACATATGATCAGCGATGCCGGCATACGATATCCCTTTGCCGACGACCAATCGGCGGGCAGCCTTTCGCTCTCTTTAGAGTCGGTGATGGAGCATGCCGCCGATGCACCATTATGGTTATTCCGCTATGATCAGCCCCATGATATCACTTACGCAGAACTGGCTTCTGAGCACCGGGCCTACAACCTCTTTGATGCCTTCCGCCATCGCAATTGTTATGGTTGCAATGTGATGACCACACGCTTCTATGAAGAGACACCATTCCGCCCCGACCTGCTGCTCAATGATTTCATTGTGATGGCACACCCTGAGATTGACCAACTGCAACCGTTGCGCTATTTCAAAAAGGTAAGAGAGTAGTATATAAGGAGCATAAGAGACAAAACATATTGATAAACAAATAGATAACACGAGATATGAGATATATCCTGATGACTATTGCCCTGCTACTGCTGCTACTTGCCAATATGGTGTTTGGCACTGTTTCCATACCTCCCGAGTCGGTCATAACCATCCTCACGGGAGGCGACTGCGACAATGAGATATGGAGATATATCATCATCGGTTCGCGCCTTCCGCAGTCTATCACTGCCTTGCTTTCGGGCATGTCATTGTCGGCATGCGGACTGATGTTGCAAACCATCTTTCGCAATCCCCTTGCTGACCCTTCCATCCTCGGTATCAGCAGTGGAGCATCGCTTGGAGTGGCCATGGTCACCCTTTTCTTCGGTGGTTTGTTTGTGGCTGGCTCTTTCTCTATCACTGGTTATGCCGCCACAGTGATAGCCGCCTTTATGGGTGCAGTGATAGTGATAGGCCTCATCATGTTCTTCTCTTCAGTAGTGCGAAATCATATCCTCGTGCTCATCATAGGCATCATGATAGGCTATCTATCATCGTCGGCCATCACCCTGCTCAACTATTTCGCCACGCAGGAGGGTGTGAAGACCTATTCGGTGTGGAGCATGGGCAGTTTCTCAGGTGTCACCCTCACCATGTTGCCATGGTTTGTCACCATGAGCATGGTGGCACTACTGCTTTGCATACTGCTCATCAAACCCCTCAACGCACTCCTTCTTGGCGATAACTATGCCTCAAATCTTGGCTACAACATTAAGCGCCTTCGCCATCTCATGCTATTCATCACGGGCATAGTTACAGCAGTGGTAACGTCAGTATGCGGCCCTATATCCTTTATAGGGCTTGCAGTGCCACACATAGCGCGACTTACCACCACATCCGACAATCATCTTGCGCTCATGCCCTCCACCATACTCATTGGAGGCATAGTGGCTCTATCATGCAACCTCGTAACAGCCATGCCCGGCGATGGCACGATTATTCCCATCAATGCCGTGACACCACTTGTGGGAGCCCCAGTGATTATTTGGGTTATAATGCGTGGCATGGTTAAAAAACAATAAATGCTATGATAGATGAATAATATTGCCTACCTTTGCAAACACATTGGTATACATATCGTATACTCATAGCAAAAAGACATTAACATATCAATTAATAACTTATCATTTATGAGAGTAAAACCGTGCAATTATCTGTGGCTCATGGCTATATGTGTTATAACACCATTCCTGTCTGCTTGCTCAGACGATGACGACAAGATAATAGGAGAGAAGAGTATAATACTCAACGTGGGCGACACATATAAGGTGAAAGCCAGCGGAAGTGCTTCATACGCAGTGCAACATCAGTTTGTGGCTTCCGTCAATCAGCAGGGCGAGGTAACAGCCAATCATGTGGGCGAAACAGTGATGGCCGTGAGCGTGGGCAACGAAACCGCATACTGCGGCATATTGGTGTCGCCACGCCATAATCTATGGCCAACACCCGTGATGGACTCACCCAACTACACCATAGGTCAGGTAAAGCAGTATTTCAATGGCAAATATCCCATGTCGGCCACATCCAATACCGTGACCATCAATCCACAGAAAAACAATGTTGAGTATATCAGATATTATGTGCTCAAAAGGATTGACAGTATTGAGGTAAAGTATGTGCATAACGAGAATGCCAAGTTAATCTCCACACTCGACGATTATCTCACCGAGCGCTATGACAAGGTAAAAGAGAATGAAGAGCAGAACCTAACCATTTATGATGCTGGTCCTATAAACAAATATGCAGTGAAATGGTGGTTATATGCTGACGACAACAAGGCTAAATCAATAATAAGATATTATCCTTGATGTAACATGACATTTTTTCAATTCAATCAAAATATAGTATATATGTTCGCATGAAACCCTGTTTTAATTTTAGTATACACGGTGTTTGATTTATATTCCGCACTGCTGAATATATGTTCCGCACTGCTGAATATATGTTCCGCACTGCTGAATATATGTTCCGCACTGCTGAATATATGTTCCGCACTGCGGAATATAACACAAATGCCTGTTATATGAAAATGTAAACAGGCAATGATAAATATTAATAACAGGCAACAATGTGAAAACACGACTACAATCGGAACATTCTCAATATAGCTTAAGTTACTCGACATCAAACCAACGGATATTCAAGAGAAAGACTCTAATATGCTCAAAAGATGAGTGGGTGTGAATGAATATTGATTAATAATAATTCCGTCTTGATATTAACAAGACACCAATGATATTCTTACTAAAAGGTTGCATTTTTTACCAAAAGGAGACATAA
The DNA here is from genome assembly GCA_022782305.1 of Prevotella sp. Lineage (GTDB taxonomy): Bacteria > Bacteroidota > Bacteroidia > Bacteroidales > Bacteroidaceae > Prevotella. The sequence goes on from JALFPC010000035.1 coordinate 29,398, forward strand.
ATCCCTTTATTTTGTTGCTAAAACAAAAAAAAAGCGATTATTTGCTCATATATTCATAATTTTTTAGTAACTTTGTGCGTAACTTTAAACTTACATGAATATAATCATCCTTACAATAAGGATATAATCTTCAATATTAAAACAAATGAACGGCGGAAACTATACTTCAGACGAATTGAAAAAACAGAAGACACTGACAGAGCAGCGCTATCAGACCGAGAGCGCCTATCAAACAATTTCTGCCAGCGCTACTACGTGTCCACATTGTGGGGCCGCAGTACCAGAAGGTTGTGACTTCTGTGAAACCTGTCACAGGTATATCAAAGATGACGTGTGCCCATTCTGCGGAGCCGACATAAACAAAGGCGACAAATACTGCCAGGAGTGCGGCTCGCTGATAGGAAAAGTGGAATGCCCCGTATGCCACACACAAAACGAATTCTCGTTTTGCAAGAAATGCGGCAGCCCCATCACCGAACAGGCATTCAAACTCATGGACACCATACATAAGGATCCCGAGTATCAGCAATTGGCACAGTTGACATCAGAACTGGAGCGTCTCAACAACCTCATGCCTGTGGATACTCCCGCCGAAAGAGAAAGAGAGAAGACAAACCACGACCTTAAACTCAGAGTGCTCAGCCTGCTGGCAGAAGAAGAGGGCAGAAGCCTCACTGCAGAAGAAGAGAAAGCAACCAAAAGCATGAGCGAAGAGATGATAGCCGAAAGAAAAAAAACTGTTACGGAATCTATCACCAACATGCTCAAGAAAATGCAACTCAAGCAAACTCCATCGCCAGTAATGGCACGCAACTATGCCATGGCCACCAAACCAATAGGTGTGAGATCGGCATGGGAGTGCAACTATAAGCATGCCTTGCACAGCAGTCCATGCGCTTGTGGAAAACCACAACTAGGAGGCAAATGGGTCATACTGGGATCAACAATAAAAAAAGAAGCCTAACCAAATATCACTATGACAGAATTATCAGTAAACGACGACAAAACACTTAGAATGCCTACTACAAAAAAGAAGGCAAACGTTAATCCCGTCAGAACTGCAAATAATACAGAAAACACTAACATGAGCAGTACCGTCGGCGACGATGGTACGATGCGCATGGACAAAATCCTAAGCAATAAAACGGTCACTACACGTCAGGCTTCAGAATCAAATATTGCCAAAGAAAGACATAAAGACTCATTTATAGTAAAAGGACAGACTTATAAAAGCATCAAGTGTCTCAGCGCAGAATCAGGAGAAGCCGAGGTGTATCTCATAGAGAAGGATGAAAAGCAATTCGTGCTCAAACTCTATTACCCAAAATTCGAAATGAGAAAGGAGGTAATGAGGGTGGTATCAAATATGGATTTCGAATTGGTAGTGAAACTACTTGACTATGGACAAATCTATTACGAAGGCAAATATCGAGATTATGAGTTAATGGAATATGTGGGCGACGGCACTTTGGACAAATTCTGCGTTGACGGCAATATGGACCTGTTTAGAAAGATTGCACTGCAGGCCGCCGCAGCACTGCAATACTGTCATAACTACAAACTCATACATAAGGATGTGAAACCATCCAATTTCCTGTTCAGAGACAAACAGAAGGGCAGGATAGCATTGGGCGACTTCGGCATCTCTTCACTTATGACCTCTGATGAAGAAATGCACCGAACCACTCAAGCCCGCACACCAGTATATGCAGCTCCCGAGATGTATACAAATGTCATAGACGGTATGGTAGACATAACACCTGCCGTTGACTTCTATTCACTCGGCATCACACTCATGGCTATATGGAAAGGCGAAAAACCGCTGACCAACAACGAGCGTGTCATGGTGAAGAACAAAAGCTTTGGCAAAATACCTGGAGTGGAAGAACTACCTGAGAGAGTCAAGATGATTGTGCAGGGACTCACCACTGTAAACTTACAAAACAGATGGGGCTATGAGCAGGTGGAAAGTTGGTTTAAAGGTGAATCGCCCGAGGTGGACTATTCTTCTCCATTCCTAAGATACAAGTCGTTTATCGTTGATCCCGAGAGAAACATCATTGCCGAAAACCTCGTGCAACTGGTGCCTCTGCTGCTCGACAATCCAACACTTGCAGAAGGTTATCTCTACAATGGCAAGATTACTACATGGCTCGAGCAGAGCGGCAACGTGAAACTAAGCTTGATGGTCGACGACATAGTGAAAAACAGATATCCATCTGACAGACATGCTGGTCTGATGTGTGCCGTGTATACAATGCAACCCACATTCCCATATAAGGATATCAACGGACAACTCTGCGATACCGTGACAGATGTGGTGGCTGCCATGATATCATCGCCCACAGAGTATGCCATGGTGATGGCTGAACCTCACGATAGCATTTGGCTATATATAGAAACACACTCTAAGGCTAACATTGATCGCATGAGAGGATATTTCCTCTCGGCAGGTAACCCACATAACAGAATAGCACTGCAGAGATGTTTATATGAACTCGAACCCGAGTTGCCATTCCTGGCACGATATGACACCAAAACAATTGACGATATCATCAAGGCTTATGCCAATGACGATATCACAGACGACGAATGGAACAGCATCATCGACGGACGACTCTTGTCGTGGATGTATGGACAGCAACTCACACTCGAGTCGGAGTCGCTCAAACTATTGCTTGATGGCAAAACACCATCCAGAGACCTCGCATACAAGGCTTTATATAACCTGAGCAAAAATACTGCCTATGACCTCAAAGAGGCACACGAACCAGGAAATATCGGAGCACTGCTGGCAGAGAGACTGATAGCATTGCAGCATGCCAGCGACAAGGAGCGTATGGAGAAACTATCCGACTTCATGCCAGAAGACGGACGCTTCTATTTCTATACTCAACTGCACGGATGGATGGACGAAAATGCCATGGCACGCTCATGCTTCGACCTCAACAGCAAGGAAAACAAGGAGAGATTGGGTAATTATAATGTCATGACAGCGGCTTATAGACTTTGCCGGATGCTCGGCATCAGACCGCATTATTTAATGCCCTCGGGCAGGAAACTGCGCCGACTCAAAGACCTGGAGAGCGAAAGTATCGACGACCTTAGGATGGAATTGCATAATGGTAGCCTCGCGGAATGGCTGACTATCTTCTTTCATGAAGATCCCAAAAAGGATTTCAGCGAACCATACAGCTATGAACGCAATATCGAGAAATGGATACATGCATTGGGTAGCATTGACCATAATAATGCTTTCTATCTCAGATACTCAAAGGCACATGATGAAATGCAGAAGAAAAACAATCAAGTGAAACTTAATTTCAATAGGTCTCGCATGTTTGAACGTGCAACCATTCTGTTATTCTTGATACTGCTGCTGGCATGGGTGACCATGATTGTGATGTTTGGACTCGGCGACCATAAACTACTGCTGGCAAATAAGCTGTATACCATAGTGTTGCCTGCTGGTGGACTTGTGGGCATGCTGATGGCAACTAAATCGTTCTTCAGTGGCAACGGATTTTTTATAACACTATTGTCTGCATTGTTTGGATTGTGCACATCAATCTTGCCAATAGCAGCACTCACATTCGTTGACAACCATTTCCCATCGCTCTTTGTGCCGGCTGTGATTGTCATCACCTTTATATATATATGGGTGGGCAGAATGAGCAATGCCGACAAACTGGCCAAACAAGACAAACAAACCATACTCGACATACTTGAAGACAATGAGAAAACAGCATTAGTGGAAACTTTGTATTATACATTCAAATCAAGATCGAATAAATTTAAAGGCTCAAAATTCAATGTACTCGACGATGTAGAACAACGCATAGGCTTCAGCAATATAAGCCGATCATTGCATTATCTCTATCTCGGATTGGCTGTGACAATCCTAATATTAGAAATGATGCTATATAATCGTAATCTGCTCAACCTGGATGCACCAAAACAAGTGAACACTGAAAATGTGTCTATAGAAAAGGATTTATCAAATGATATGTGAGAATTGCAAAAAAGAAAATCGAAGTATTGCTCGCTACTGCAAGTGGTGCGGCAAGGAGTTGACCAACAATGATGTGCTCTCGTCGCTCGTGGGACTCGACGAGGTGAAGGCGCAATTGCGCATTATCGCAGAGACCTACACCTTCCTACACTCGAGAAACACAATCAAAGAGGTCAGACTCAGTGTCAACACCATAATCATTGGCGAAACAGGCACGGGAAAGTCTTCGCTGGCCAATATTATTAGGGATTTCTTTTATCAAAAAAAGATAATAAGAAAACCCAAACTGACATTGGTGGATGCCGTAGACTATCAACGCTTCGTGGATAAATGGGACGAGAATATAGAAAAAGCAAAAGGCGGTATACTCTTTTTCGACAACGTGCAGAAACTGCTGCCCGACAAGTATTCAAACCAGGTAAACCCACTCGACAAACTATTTGTGGAGATGGACAGATGGAACGACGATCCCATAGTGTTTATATCGGGACTGACTCAAGGACTGGATGAGTTTCTGCAAAGCAATCCTGCAGTGACCAACAGATTCAAGTATAAATTCCAACTGCCCACACCAACTTACAACGACCTGTTTTTGATATGCTGCTCCGTGTTGGAAAACAAATACGGACTAACACAGTATAGTCAGTCTGCAAAGAAGAAACTGCTTGAATACTTCAAATACCAACTCAAAACTAAAGACGAAACATATGGTTTCGCTCACGATGCAGTGAAAACAGCAGAGGATGTGTTTACTGCATATATAAGCAGAGGCTCGCTAAACAGCGAGATACAACCAGACGATATCAAGGCATACGTGCCTGAGGAGCGTACCTTGGAAGAGATACTCAGCGACCTCGACAACTTCATAGGAATGGACGAGGTAAAAAGCACTATCAAGGAGATTGCATACTCTGTAAAAAACTCCATGGAGAGACAGCAGAGAGGACTGGGTGAGGCTTCACCCATTGACGTGCATATCGTATTGACAGGAAATCCTGGTACCGGCAAGACTACCATGGCACGCAAACTTGGTGAGATACTCGCATCAATAGGCTATCTGGACAGTGGACATGTGGTCGAGGTAGACCGCTCGCAGATGGTGAGCCAATACCAAGGCGAGACTCCAAAGGTGGTGGATAAACTCTGCGACAAGGCCATGGGCGGTATTCTCTTTGTAGACGAGGCTTACACTCTCGCTCCCGTACAGGCTTCAGGAGAGAAAGACCAACTGGGCACACAGGCTCTCGAGAAACTCATGAAACGCATGGAGGACGACAGAGGTAAGTTTGTGGTGATAGCTGCTGGATACCATACCGAAATGGAAAACTTGTTTAGAGTAAACCCTGGATTCAGAAGCAGATTCAGCTATTTCGTAGATATCAAGGACTATACTCCAGAGGAACTGTATCAGATTCTCATGGTGTTTGCAAAGTTAAAGAATTATGTGCTTACGCCTGAAGCATCGGAACTCGTAAAGACACATATCGAAGAGTTGTATAACGCCCGTGACAATACCTTTGCCAACGGACGCACCATGAGGCAACTATTTGATACCATCTGCAAACGACAGGCTCAAAGACTTGAAAAAGGCAACGTGTCTACGATGACAAATGAGGAGATTATGACCATTAATGTGGATGATATTCCTTATGACAAACCTAAGGGAGTGGACTACTCAGAATGCCTCGACAAACTGGACGGCATGGTGGGTATGGACAAAATTAAAACCGAGATCTCAAACCTTGCTGCCATGATAAACCTGCAACTCAAACGTGGCGACAAAGACCAAATGAGCGCAAAGCATTATGTGTTTACAGGTAATCCAGGAACTGGTAAAACAACTGTGGCACGCATCATGGCAGAGGTGTTCAAAACGCTTGGACTGGTGAGCCGTGGCCAACTCGTAGAAGCAGACAGAAGCAAACTCGTGGCAGGATTTGCAGGACAGACAGCAATAAAAACAAACCAACTTATTGATACTGCACTCGGAGGAGTACTCTTCATCGATGAGGCATACACTCTCGTGTCTGGAGATAACGATACGTTCGGAAAGGAAGCTATCGACACCCTGCTTAAAAGACTTGAAGACGACAGGGGCAAGTTTATATGCATTGTGGCTGGATATACCGACAACATGAGGGATTTCATTGCCGCAAACCCAGGACTGCAATCGCGATTCACACAGACCATACAGTTTGACGATTATAACCCCGACCAACTCACCGAGATATTCATGAACCTGGCTAAGAGCAAGAACTTCGTTTGCGACGACAAGTTGAATGAGGCTGTGCATCGAATGATGGAACAACACTATCTCAGACGGGATAAAAACTTCGGAAACGCACGTGTGGCACGCAAACTCTTTGAAGACACTATGGAAAAGCAGAGCCAGCGACTCATGTCTATGCTGGGTAATGCCGACTTCAGCCAGGATGAGATGTATGTGCTCAAGACCGACGACCTGCCACAGACTGAGGATACTAAAGCCAGACCATTGGACGAGGTGCTGGCAGACATGGAAAGATTGGTGGGCATGCGCTCAGTGAAAGACACCATAAGAAGACTGGCAGTGCAGAGCATGTTTATGAAGCAACGTTCTAGCATGGGCGTGGGAAAAATGTCGCAAATGGTTACAAATTTCACACTCACTGGTAATCCCGGTACGGGCAAGACTACAGTGGCACGCATGATGGGACAACTGCTGCAGAGCATGGATGTGCTCCCAACATCGAGAGTGGTAGAAGTGAGCAGAGTAAACCTCGTGGGTAAGTATATGGGAGAAACAGCAAAACTCGTAGACAAGGCTTGCGACAACGCCATGGGAGGTGTACTCTTCATAGACGAAGCATATACACTATGCAACGAAAATGATAACTATGGCAAGGAAGCCATTGAAACGCTCATGAAACGCATGGAAGACGACAGGGGCAAGTTTGCAGTGATCATTGCTGGATATAAAGACAGAATCGACGAACTGCTGGAAACAAATCCTGGACTGGCCAGCAGATTCACACAACATCTGCATATAGATGACTATAAGGGAGATGAACTGCTTGAGATATTCAGACGTATGGCTGAGAAAGAAAATTACAAACTATCGCCAGAGGCTGAAGTTATACTCAACAGACTCATCACATCTATAATAATAAACAAAAATACATCATTCGGCAACGCAAGAGAAATAAGAAATATCTTTAACGGAGCCGTGGGGCGCCTGTCAGAACGCGTGATGAGCATGCCGCCTGAAGAGGTTACCAAAGATACACTGCAGGTTTTCATGCCTGAGGATATAAAACTTTAAATCATCAATAGATAAGATATGATTATATGTCCTAATTGCAAAGAAGATATCGACGACGACTCACTATTCTGTGACCAATGCGGAGAAAAACTATACTACTGCAGCAGTTGTGGAAAAGTGGGCATGGGCAAAAGATGCTCATATTGTGGAGGAATCATGGAGTCACCACGTGACCCCAGCGTTACGTCGTTTCCTAACATTAGAGGCAACAGAAATGGAAAAACTCTCGGAGAAACCACTTCTGGACAGGTGGCAAGCATAGACAACAGCGTAAGAGATGGCAATGACTCGCTGGTGCTAGAAAGTATGGTGCTCGGAATATGCATCAAAGCCATGCACGACGCATTGATAGGAAGAAAAGAAGGACCATATACCAAACAGTTCTCAAACTGCAGATATGTGTCTGGATGCCACGCAAAACTCGAAGAGAATGCCAACCACCAGTGGACCATTACTGACATGAATTCGTCAAACGGAACTATGGTAAACGGTATACCACTGCAACCAGGAAAACCGGCAAACATCAAAAATGGCGACAAAGTGACACTTGCTAATATAACATTAACAGTAAAACTATCATAATTTTTAACACACTACATATTATCAATTTTATTCTTATATAAATGACAAGCAAAAGGATTTGTATTACAACATCATGCCAGAAGGGTAACGTAAGACCAAATAATGAAGATGCCATCAGCATAGACGGAAAACTTATCAGAGATGACTCTTATAACACTATTATCGAAATCGGTAACAGCGATAGAGATATCCATCTGTGCGCAGTGGCAGATGGTATGGGTGGCTACGAGGGAGGAGAGGTGGCAAGCATGAACACTCTCGACAGTCTCTCATTCTTTATCAAAGATCTTCCAGCTGGATTAGACGTCGTTCAACTCAAGGAACATATAAATGTATGGCTGAACAGCATCAATAGCACCATTAACAAAATGGGAAGATATAACATGAGTCTCAAAAACATGGGTACCACACTCGTGGCTGTGATCTTCTATTATGGTAGGTGCTATTGGTTTAACGCTGGAGACAGTAGACTATATCTGCACAAAAAAGATAAACTGGTTCAGATTACGCTCGACCATACACTCGCCACAGTGAGAAACAGTAAAAAGCATAACAACATTCTGACTAACTGCATTGGCGCAGGCAACGAAAATGCATATATAGACTTCGGGGATATTACAGATGATATCGACAACGATACCACACTGCTGCTCTGTAGCGACGGTCTAAATGATATGCTTACAGACGACCAGATTGAAATGGTCATCAGACAAGAAGGACGGGCTAAGGACCTCACACACCTGGCTACTGTGGAGGGGGGAATTGACAACGTGTCTACATGCATGATCAAATTAGAGACTTATAACAACGAAGAAACAGATAATAAAGAGGAAGACTAGAAATGCCATTACGATTACCAGACAGACTGCCTGCAATAGATATTCTGAAAAAAGAAAATATTTTCGTTATCGACAACACAAGGGCTAACACACAGGATATCAGACCACTTAAGATTGTTATACTCAATCTTATGCCTATCAAGATAACCACGGAGACCGACCTTATAAGGTTGCTCTCTAATACTCCGCTGCAACTAGATGTGCACTTCATGAAACTCAAAAGCCATACACCAAAAAACACGCCCATTGAGCACATGATGATGTTTTACAGGGATTTTGAACTCATGGAAAACGAAAAATTTGACGGTATGATAGTGACAGGGGCTCCTGTAGAACTGCTCGACTATGAAGAGGTGGGGTATTGGGAGGAAATTAACAAGATATTCCAATGGGCACGCACCCATGTAACATCCACATTATATATATGCTGGGCTGCACAGGCTGCTCTATACAGCCATTATGGCATACCAAAATATCAACTAAAGAAAAAGATGTTTGGCGTTTTTAATCAGCATACTCTACATCCGCAACTTCCTATCTTCAGAGGCTTCGACGATATCTTTGCCATGCCTCACAGCAGACATACAGAGATAAGAAAAGAAGATATTTATAATTGCAAAGAACTGCAACTGATAGCAGAATCAGAAGAGAGCGGAGTGAGCATGGTGATGGCAAGAGGGGGACGGGATATATATATTACCGGACATCTCGAATATTCGCCACTGACACTCGATACCGAATATCGCAGAGACAAAGGTATTAGAAATGACGTGGACATGCCGAAGAATTATTATGTGGATGATAATCCTGATAATAAACCACTAGTAACATGGAGGGCCCATGCCAATCTACTATATAGTAATTGGATAAACTATTACGTATATCAGGAAACACCATTCGATATCAATGATATCAAATAATCTGATATCTGCGTAATAATAATTTATGATATGATTAAAGCACTCGAACTGCTCGCTCCAGCAAAAGACCTTGAATGTGGCATGGCGGCCATAGACCATGGCGCAGATGCCGTGTATATAGGTCCAGAGAGATTTGGTGCCCGAACCGCCGCGGGCAACAGCATTGACGACATAAGGCAACTGTGCAATTATGCTCACAGGTTTTTGGCTAAGGTTTATGCCACGGTAAACACCATCGTGTATGACAATGAGATTGATGATATCACGGCATTGCTCAAGCAACTAAAAACCGCTGGAGTAGACGCTGTGCTCATTCAAGACATGGCTCTCATATCCATACTAAGAGAAATAGGCATGCCTTATCATGCCAGCACACAAACAGACAACCGCACCGCACAGAAAGTAAAATGGTTGCAGGAGCAGGGATTCTCAAGAGTGGTGTTGGCACGTGAATTGTCGATTAATGAAATTGAGGATATCCATCACATGGTGGAGGATATGCCACTGGAAGTATTCGTGCATGGAGCATTGTGTGTAAGCTATAGTGGATTGTGCTATGCTTCGCAACATTGCTTTAACAGGAGCGCAAACCGAGGTGCCTGTGCCCAGTTCTGTCGCATGCCCTTTGACCTAATCGACAGCAACGGTAAGGTGATAGAGCAGGGCAGACATCTGTTATCACTCAAGGATATGTGCCAGATTGACAACCTTGAAAGGCTTGCTATGGCCGGAGCTATCTCGTTTAAGATAGAGGGTAGACTCAAAGATATCTCTTATGTGAAAAATGTAACCTCTGCCTACAGCAGTAAACTGAATGAAATAATCATTAGGCATCCAGACTTGTTCCAAAGGGCTTCAATAGGGTGGGGACAACCTCTCTTTGAACCGAATATCAACAAGACTTTCAATCGTGGATACACAACCTATTTCGCTAACGGAAGACAAAGGGATATTGCCTCTTTTGACACACCCAAGGCCATAGGCGAATATGTGGGTACGGTCAAGGAGATAAGGGGTAAGAGTTTTAATGTGGCTGGTGTGGCTGCCTTTGCCAATGGAGACGGACTCTGCTTTCTCAACGAACGACGACAATTGGAAGGGTTTAGAGTCAACAGAGTGGAGGGCAACAGACTCTTTCCCCTCTCTATGCCTCACGGGCTGCGCAAGGGGGTGGCATTGTATAGAAATAATGACCAGGAATTTGACAAGATGCTTTCAAGATCACATGACATACGAAAGATTGACATCATACTGGCCATGGATGAAGCTGAAAACGGATTCTTGCTCACGGCAAGTGTTGCCAACAGGGATATAAACACCACTGCCTTTATTTGCCAACCACATGAAAAAGCAAAGCTACCACAAACAGATAATATCATCAAGCAATTGTCAAAATTGGGCAACACCATCTATAGATGCAAACATGTAAACATTGCTCGTGATTTTGATTTCTTTATCCCTTCAAGTAGGCTCACAGAACTCAAACGGATGATTATCGAAAATCTAAATGCTGCCATTGCTCACAGATATGCTGCCATTGCTCACAGATATGCTGCCATTGCTGACAGATATGCAGGCTGTAGCAAGAGGGCAGGGGAGTGCTGCCATAACGAGTTGAAACTGTCAGCACCTCCAACTTACGGACATTACACCTATTTATATAATATAGCAAATCAGAAATCAAGAGATTTCTATATGGCAAGGCAGACAAACAAAGATCATTTGTCTGATGCGTATGAATTGAAATCTCAAACTGATGTGCCGCTGATGCAATGCCGACACTGTATACGATTTGCTCTCGGACATTGCACCAAACATGGTGGCACTCCAGCTAAATGGCACGAACCGCTATGGCTGGTTATGACAGATGGTAGACGCTTCCGCCTTTACTTCAATTGCGCAAAATGCCAAATGGAAATCATTGCTCACCATGAAAGCAAGTAAGAAAATACAATATTAAGCAAAGATATAGTAATTAAGCATATATGCAAAAAGACCAGGAGCGCGATAGACGTGCTTCTGGTCTTTTGTAGTGGATAGGGGAATCGAACCCCTATGCCAAGATTGAGAATCTTGTATCCTAACCATTAGATGAATCCACCAAATAAACCTCTAAAATTTTGCTTTTTGTAGTGGATAGGGGAATCGAACCCCTATGCCAAGATTGAGAATCTTGTATCCTAACCATTAGATGAATCCACCAAAAAGACAGAAGCGGAAGCTGGGGGATTCGAACCCCCGGTACGGTAACCCGCACGGCAGTTTAGCAAACTGCTGGTTTCAGCCACTCACCCAAACTTCCAAAACTGTTCTTATAAGCATTTGCGCTTAAATGCGGTGCAAAGGTACTGCTTTTTTTTGTATTTGCAAAATTATTGCGAGTTTTTTTTATTTGTTACCTAATATTTTCGGCATTCTTTACAATTGACTTAAAGGCAACCACCTTTTGAGTTGTCTTATCCATATAAAATGTGCTCTCAAGTGTATCTTTGCCTATAATATATGAGGCCCGGATAAACAGGAGTGATTGGTTTGATGTGCGTTCTGCGTAGTTTATTCCCTTGTTGAAATACTGCAATTTCGAAGTTGATTCTCTCATATTGTAGATAATCGAATCACTAATAATGCGTGTTGAATCTATGCGTCCGAAATGCAGGATTGTCATATCATCCGGTTGCTGCAGATTTTCACTCAGAAACTGTTCAATGCTATTCTTGGCAGTATGCCGTTGCCCGCATGCAACGAGCAACAGCATACCTGCAAAAATAAAAATTATAGCTTTCCTCATTTCTTTTCTGGTATTCGTTTGAGTATAGCCAAAAGATGATCCCATACCATCTGCACGGTAGGTATGAGTAGACGCTCCTCTGGAGTGTGAACAAAGCGAAGGGTAGGGCCAAAAGAAACCATATCGAGGTTCGGATAACGCTCAGAGAAGAGTCCACATTCAAGACCGGCATGTATACCCTTAACCAATGGTTCCTTGCCGAAGAGTTCGCGGTAGGTGTCGGATGTTATCTTGGTGAGCTCACTATTAGCTCTCATCTTCCATGCAGGATAACCGTCGTTTTGTATCACCTTGGCACCTGCCAGTTCAAATGTAGCCTTCACGGTATTGCATTGGTTGTCAAGATTGCTCATCACATTGCTTCGCTGAGATGCCACCACGGTTATCTTGTCTGACTCGGTGATGACGCTTGCAACATTGCTTGATGTCTCAACCATCCATGACAAGGCCTCGTCTTGACACATGGCAAACACACCATTGTCTACAGCTTGGATGCTGCGAATAAACTTGTCGCTCGATGACTTATCAATGACCTTATCGCCATCGGTGCTCTCCATATTAAACACCATCTGAACATCGCTTACGTGGAATTCATCCTCTACCTCGCTTGCATGGATATTCCAGTCGGCACGTATCATCTCCTTGTCTGCATTAGGCACAGCGATAACAAAACGTCCGTCGCGTGGTATGGCATTATGCATCTTGCCAGAATTAAACGAAACGAGCCTAAGGTCGGTCTTTGCCATTTCCTTGTAAAGGAATCTACCCAATAATTTAATAGCATTCGCCCTTTTCTTCTCTATATCATCACCAGAATGGCCTCCAACGAGACCCTTAATGGAACCCTCAATGAAGAAGTAGCCATCGGGGGCATCCTCACGTATGATATCAAAAACAGCCGTGGTTGTTCTTCCTCCTGCACAAGAAACAAAGATCTGTCCCTCATCCTCGCTATCGAGATTGATGAGCATATCACCGCTCATAAAACCTGCTTTCATGCCGCTTGCGCCTGTTAGTTGAGTTTCCTCATCTCGAGTAAACACGCACTCTATAGGTCCATGCTCAATATCGTCTGACTCGAGTATAGCCAATTCAATGGCACATCCGATACCATCATCTGCACCTAAGGTTGTACCTTCGGCTGTCAACCATTCTCCATCAATATATGTACGAATGGCATCGTTGTCAAAATCAAACTCCACATCCACGAGTTTGTCACAAACCATATCCATATGACTCTGCAAGATAACGGTTTTTCTATTTTCATAACCAGGAGTAGCAGGCTTGCGGATAATCACGTTGCCAGTATCATCAACATCGGTAGACAAACCATGGTTTTCGCCCCATGATTTAAGATATTCAATCATCTTCTCTTCTCGCTTGGAAGGGCGTGGAATCTCATTGATTTTGGCGAATTGCTTGAATACGCCACTGGGTTTTAAGTCACTTTTATTCATTATTTTCTTTTTTTTCGACAATAGATGTCATTAATTAATTAAATATGATTACCTTTGTAGCCGCAAAATTAATGATTATGATTGAAATAATGCTCATAACTGCGTTAATAATTGCTATCGCAGTGGCTTTTTTGTGTGTGAAAGTGTTTCTTTTAAGAAAAGGAGAGTTTGCATCACAACATATTCATGACAGTAAGGCCATGAAGGATAGGGGCATACATTGCGTTTTTGACCAGGATAAAGAGCAGAGAAACAAATCACCGTATGCGGTGAGTGAAAAGAAAAAATAAACGTAAGAAACATAAGAAATAACAATAATTTTAAAATCACAATGAAGACAAGAAATTTTTTAGCCATGATGGCTATGGGCGCCATGAGTGCCACACTTATGTTGTCATGCAACAATTCAGCACCTAAGATGGACGAGCAACCATCCAATCAGGACAAAGTTCAGACAACAGGAATGAGAATAGCTATAGTAGAGGTTGACTCTTTGATGTCGCAGTATAATTTCTGCAAGGATTATACAGCAATCATTACAAAGAAGAGCACCAACGCACGCAATACTATTCAGCAGAAGGGTAAACAGCTCCAGGCTGCTGCAGCCAATTTCCAGCAGAAACTCCAAAACAATGGATTTACAAGCAGAGAGCAGGCTGCCAGCGTGCAAGCAAATCTGCAGCGCCAGGAACAGGATCTTCAGGAACTGCAAAACCGTTTGGGCGCTGAACTGGATTCAGAAACAGCTAAATACAATCAGGCTCTGCGCGACTCTTTGCAGAATTTCCTCAAAGACTATAACAAGGACAAGAAATTTGACCTTATATTGTCAAAGGCTGGAGACAACATCCTTTATGCAGCAAAGAAGCATGACATCACTCAAGAAGTGATCAATGGACTCAACAAGAGATATAAGCCTTCAAAGGAAACTGCTGAGGCCAAAAAGCAGAAATAAAAATGCAGTAAAGCGAGATTTATTTATTGCAATCAAAAAAACGGTGGGTATACCTGCCGTTGTTTTTCTATAAACACCTATTTATCATAATACACGTTATTAATCCAAAATAACTATTATAATATATAAGCACTGTATATTATCTCACTTCATAACTGTATATTAGCTCAATTCATAAGTAATGCTACCATATATAGCGGAATTATATAAATATGGTGTAAGAATTGAGGATATTAAGAATGTAATGCAATCTCACATAGTAATTAAGAATAAATCCAATCTCATATAATAATTAAGAATGTAATGAGATCTCATATAGTAATTTCCTCATATAATATAGTTTTGAGAAAGAGAAATCAGGATCTTCCATGAGGATTTGCAGCATTCTTTTTTGTTTTGCATTAAGATGTCTATATAGTATTCTTTCGTGTGCTTTGAGAAATTTTCCTTTTATTTGAAAGAAATAGACATACATTAGCGGATACAATCTGTCATCGTCTGAACTGAGATCCACGGTGTTTACATTTACAAAACTGCCAATCTCAAGGTTGTCCACCTTTTGCTGGTTTTGAATATTGCCCCTGTATGCTTCCACGTCAATCATTGTAGACCGATATAATTTGATACCATT
>JALFPC010000070.1 GCA_022782305.1 Prevotella sp.
ACGGATAGCCTTCAGACACTGAGCCTGGTCGGCACCCATAGCAATCTGAGCCACATATACATAGCCGTAGGTGGTGGCAATCATACCGATATCCTTCTTCTTGATACGCTTGCCCTGAGCAGCGAACTGAGCAATGGCACCAAGAGGAGTAGCCTTGGAAGCCTGACCACCAGTATTAGAGTAAACCTCGGTATCAAGCACGAGCAGGTTCACATCCTCGCCGCTGGCGATAACATGGTCGAGACCTCCGTAGCCGATATCATAAGAAGCACCGTCGCCACCGATAATCCACTGGCTGCGCTTAACTAGATAGTGGTCGAGTGTCTGCAACTCCTGGCAAACAGGGCAACCCTTGGCTGCGCTCTCGGCGATGAGAGGTTTCAGTTTAGCTGCTGCAGCCTTGCTGGCGTCAGCATCATCCTTGCCTGCTATCCATTCGCGAGCTGCCTCCTTGTATTCCTCAGAAACCTTGTCGCTCTCGAGCATCTGGTTGAGCAATACCTCTACGCGCTCCTTCATCTTCTTGTTGCCAAGAACCATACCCATACCAAACTCGCAGAAGTCCTCAAACAGTGAGTTGTTGAATGCAGGACCCTGACCTTGCTCGTTGGTAGTGTAAGGGGTAGATGGAATAGAAGCAGAATAGATAGAAGAGCAACCTGTAGCGTTGGCAATCATCTCACGGTCGCCAAACAACTGGCTGATGAGTTTAACGTATGGAGTCTCACCGCAACCAGAACAAGCACCTGAGAATTCAAACAGAGGCTGTGCGAACTGTGAGTTCTTGACATTGCTCTTGATATCCACAAGATGCTGCTTGCTCTTAACCTGCTTGGTCAGATACTCCCAGCGAGCTGCCTCGGCCTTCATTTCCTCAGCATCTGGGTTGAATGGTACCATGGTAAGAGCCTTGCCCTTCTTTGGATTGCCTGGACATACGTCTACACAGTTGCCGCAACCAAGACAGTCAAGCACTGATGGCTCGATAACGAAGTGCATGCCCTTCATGGCAGCAGGAGCCTTCATCTCGAGAGTGGTAGCGTCGAAGCCCTTCAGTTCCTCGTCGTCGAGAACGAATGGACGGATGGCGGCGTGAGGACAAACATATGCACACTTGTTGCACTGGATACAGTTCTCAGAATTCCATGAAGGAACAAATGCCTCAACACCGCGCTTCTCATACTGTGCGGTGCCTGTCATCCATGTACCATCTACAGTGTTGTGCTTAACGAAGTCTGAAACCTTCAGCAGGTCGCCAGCCTGAGCATTGATAGGACGAACCAGCTCTTTAACGAATGCAGGAGCGTTATCGGCAGTCTCTGCATCATCAGGCAGGTTAGCCCATGCTGGGTCTACGGTCAACTCCTTATATTCACCACCGCGATCTACGGCAGCATAGTTCATGTTAACAACATCTTCTCCCTTCTTGCCATAAGACTTGACGATGAATTTCTTCATCTGCTCGATGGCCAGATCAACAGGGATAACCTCTGAGATACGGAAGAATGCAGACTGGAGGATTGTGTTGGTACGGTTGCCCAAACCAATCTCTTGAGCAATCTTTGTAGCGTTGATATAGTAAACCTTGATGTTCTTCTGTGCAAACACGCGCTTCACCTTGTTAGGAATGAAGTTTACGAGTTCCTCGCCGTCGAAGATGGTGTTGAGGAGGAATGAACCATTCTCTCTGATACCACGAGTCACGTCATACATGTGAAGATAAGCTTGCACATGGCATGCCACGAAGTTCGGTGTGGTGATCTGATATGTAGAGCGGATAGGCTCATCACCGAAGCGGAGGTGTGAGCAAGTGAAACCACCTGATTTCTTGGAGTCATAAGAGAAGTAAGCCTGGCAATGCTTGTTGGTATTCTCACCGATAATCTTCACTGAGTTCTTGTTGGCACCCACGGTACCATCTGCACCCAAACCGAAGAACTTGCACTCCTGTATAGACTTGCCACCGAGAGCCATTTCTTCTACCTCTGGCAGAGATGTGAAGGTGACATCATCTACGATACCAATGGTGAAATGATTCTTGGGCTCTGGCAACTCAAGGTTGTTGTATACAGAGATAATCTTAGCAGGAGTAACATCAGAAGAACCGAGTCCGTAGCGGCCGCCTACGATGAGAGGTTTGTTCTCAACATCATAGAATGCGCTCTTGACATCGAGATACAGAGGCTCGCCCTCTGCTCCTGGCTCCTTGGTGCGATCGAGCACGGCAATGCGCTTCACTGTCTTTGGCACAGCATTGAGCAGGTGCTTAACAGAGAATGGACGATAGAGGTGAACGCTGATCATACCAACCTTCTTGCCCTGAGCTGTCAGGTGGTCTATTGCCTCACGTGCAGCCTCTGTGGCGCTACCCATCAGGATGATGATGTTTTCAGCATCCTCAGCACCATAATAAGAGAAGAGGTGATATTCGCGACCGGTAATCTTTGAGATCTCGCCCAGATAGTGTTCTACAACCTCAGGCACTTTGTCGTAATATTCGTTGCAAGCCTCACGATGTGTGAAGAATGTCTCTGGGTTCTCGGCTGTACCGCGTGTCACAGGACGCTCAGGAGTGAGCGCACGGTCGCGGAATGCCTTGATGTCGGCTGGATCTACGAGTTTTGCAATATCCTCCTGGTCCATAACCTCCACCTTATGATACTCGTGAGAAGTGCGGAAACCATCGAAGAAGTTTACGAATGGAACCCATGTCTTGAGAGTAGCCAAGTGAGGAACGGCTGTGAGGTCCATAACCTCCTGCACGCTACCAGAGCAGAACATGGCGAAGCCAGTCTGGCGGCATGCCATTACATCCTGATGGTCACCGAAAATACAGAGAGAGTGAGAAGCCAGTGTACGTGCAGACACGTCAAACACACATGGCAGGAGCTCACCTGCAATCTTGTACATGTTAGGAATCATCAGAAGCAAACCCTGAGATGCAGTGAATGTGGTGGTGAGGGCACCAGCCTGGAGTGAACCGTGCAGTGCACCTGCGGCACCTCCCTCAGATTGCATTTCCTGTACACTTACGGTCTGACCCCATAGGTTTTTGCGACCGCGTGCTGACCATTCGTCAACGTGCTCTGCCATTGGCGATGATGGTGTGATAGGATAGATAGCAGCTACCTCAGAGAACATATAGCTCACGTGAGCAGCAGCTTCATTTCCATCACAAGTGATAAATTTCTTTTCTTTAGCCATTTTAATAGATTAATATTAATGATAAAACAATTTCGTTTCTTTCTTTTTTTTGACTTGCTTTCTTGCCGGCCTCTGGTGTTAATACAGAAATCCAAACAACCATAACGGTATGTGTCTGTAGCCAGCTCCCACCTCTGTATTATAGTCGGCGTATATGACATCTGAAGTGTTTCTGGTTTTTGCCGTAGATTGTGCATCGCACACTTTCATTCTCATCGTTTCGTCGATGGTATAGAAATTTTCGTGTGTAGACTGATTGACCTTGTGGTCTTTCCAGAGCGAGTTGACAAAGAATGTCTCCATCACGTTTTGCCGTTCCACCTTTATGGGATAGATGGCATACATAAGGTTGGTGTTATGCATCATCACCTTTGAAGGCTTCTTTGGAAACACCTGTCCCACGGGATATATCATGTTGATGAGCCTTGCGTCTGCCAAATATTTGATATAGTTCATCACCGTGGCTCGGCTTGTTTCAATGTAGTTGGCCAGTTGGCTCACGTTTGGGGCCTTTGGGCCGTCCAATGCTAGTTGATAAAATAGTTTCTTTATCTTGGTCAGATATTTGAGCTCTATCTGTTTGATGAGCAGAATGTCTACCTCGGTCATCATGTTCATGGTCTTCAACAGGTTTTCGCTATAGTTGCGATGCTCTTGGAAGAATGGGTAGAATCCATGGTGCAGGTAATCCTGAAAATATCTGTTTGGCGACACCTTTGGTAGCACCTGCTTGATAATCCTGTCGTGGTTATTGATAATCTCTGATAACGTATATGGTTTGAAGTCGTTGCCCGTCATGAGATTAATGAACTCGCGGAATGAGAATCCCCTAAGATTGTAACTCTTTACTATCTGGTTGAGCTCAGGGTTTTCTTCTTTCAGTCTCATTACGCTCGACCCAGTGAACACTATCTTTAGGGCAGGGTAGAGGTCGTAGCACTTTCTTAGTTCGCTGCTCCAGGTTGGCTGTTTAAACACTTGGTCGATTAACAGCACCCTGCCACCTGTACGATAAAACTCTCCGGCAAAATCTGCTATCCCCCTGCCTTGGAAATAGAAGTTATTCATATTAATATATAAGCACTGCCGGTCGTCGCATCTGAAATTCTCCTTGGCATATTGGAGCAGAAAGGTGGTCTTGCCCACACCACGGGTACCCTTGATGCCAATCAGCCGGTCATTCCAGTTGATCTCGTCCATCAAGCCTCTTCTGACGGGTGCGTTTGTGTGCTCCACGAGGTATGCATGTGTTCTGAAGAAAGCTTCCATTGTGCTTTTTTTATCGTTTTAGGTGCAAAGTTAATACTTTATTCGTAATTTGCAAACTCTATGTGGCAAAAAATGAAATAAATTTTGTAATTTTGCATTCGAAGAACCAAAAAAGAGACAAAAACCTATGACTCTGCACATCTTTAACCCTGAGCACGACATGGCAATGAGCCATCAGTATGTCACTTTTCCCAAAGTGGCTTCACTGATGTATCACGGTCTTGGATTCCTTCCTGCCTTATGGGCTGACGAAGGAGATATTGTGGTGGTTGATGATGTGGCTTATGCCGATAAAGCGATGAATCGTCTCATTTCTTCTTTTGACTCCTTTGGTTTGTGTGACTCGTCTTTTCCTTCTCTTGATACCATTGCACGGCAGAAAACTCGTTTTGTTGTTGATTCCGATGTCAAGGGTTTGAAGGGTATGTCTTGTGTGTCGCCATGGGGATGGGATGTCATGATATGCCGTAGGCTTGAAACGATGGGAATAGACAAATCATTGCTTCCATCTGCACAACGCCTTGAAGATATACGCTTGCTTGCCCATCGCGACCAGGCCAGACGCTTGCTCGAAAAACTTGCAACACTACCTGCAACGGTAGGTGAGGCATATCTTTGCACCGATATTGCTGAGGTGGATAAGCTCATCCGGTGTTTTGGGCGCATAGTGATCAAGGCCCCTTGGAGCGGCAGCGGCAGGGGGGTGCGCTTTGTGGATACCATAGACAGCCGTACACTGGGATGGACTACAAATATCATGCGTCATCAAGGGGCGGTGATGGTGGAACCTTATTATCCGCATGTGTTGGACTTTGGTATGGAGTTTTTGTCAATGCCAGATGGCTCTATTGTCTATCGAGGACTCTCTGTCTTTACTGCTTCAAATGGTGCCTATAATGGGAATATTTTATCTACAGAAGACTTTAAGAAATCCATTATAACTAACTATATATCAGCAGAGTTACTGCAATCTGTTCAATTAATTATATTGTCTGAGATGTCGGTTATGTTGCACAATAAATACTATGGCCCATTTGGCATAGACATGATGATAGTGGAGAGTGACAATCCTGCTTGTCCCTACCTTCTCCACCCATGCGTAGAAATCAATCTGCGTTGCACCATGGGGCATGTCGCTCTCTCGCTACAACCCTCTGTGCCGCATCTCATGACCATAGATACAAAACACGAATTCATGGTAGAAATAACCCGCTATGACAGAATACAAAAAACACTAATGATGAATAGACAAAAATTGAAAGATGTAGAAAACAAAAATTATCAATAATATACAATAACTATTAAAACAAATTTTTTAATATGAAAAAACTATTGTTGCTATTTTCAACTCTGCCTATTTTGGCATCAGCGCAGTATCGTTCACAGGTGTGGTCTCCGGATAATGGAGATGGCACTTACACCAATCCCGTAATCAATGCCGACTATAGCGATCCCGATGTTTGTGTGGGGCCCAATGGGGATTATTACATGACAGCCAGTTCATTCTCGTCCATTCCCGGTTTGCCCATTCTGCATTCGCGAGATCTGGTAAACTGGCGCATTGTTGGTCATGCCCTTTCTAAACTTACACCAGAAGAGGATTTCAACAAAACTTCTCACGGTAATGGCGTGTGGGCACCCAGCATCCGTTATCATGCAGGGGAATACTATATCTATTGGGGCGACCCCGACCGTGGTTGTTATATGGTAAAAACCAAAGACCCCGCAGGCAAATGGGATGATCCCATTCTTGTGTTTGCCGGAAAAGGAGTCATAGACACCACCCCTCTCTGGGATGAAGATGGGCGTTGCTATCTTGTCAATGGATGGGCTGGCAGCCGTGCAGGTTTCAAGAGTGTATTGTCGGTGAGGGAACTGACTCCCGATGGAACTAGCGCAATTTCAAACCCAGTAATTGTATTTGATGGAAATAATGCCCACCGCACTGTAGAAGGGCCAAAATTCTATAAGCACGATGGCTACTACTGGATCTTAGCCCCCGCAGGCGGAGTGCCCACAGGATGGCAGTTGGCCATGCGCTCCAAATCTCCTTACGGACCCTACGAACATAAGATAGTGCTGGCACAGGGCAATACCCAGGTCAACGGACCTCATCAAGGTGGATGGGTGCGCACGCCACAAGGCGAGGACTGGTTTTTACATTTTCAAGACAAGGGTCCATACGGACGTGTTGTTCATCTCCAGCCAGTGCATTGGACCAAGGGATGGCCAGTGATGGGCGAAGATAAGGATGGCGACCTCTGCGGCGATCCTGTCATTAAATACAAGAAACCATCTACGGGAGGCGAGAAGATTATTATCGAAAACCCTGTGGAGAGCGATGAGTTTAATGATGTGAAACTTGGACTGCAATGGCAGTGGAGTGCCAATTACAACCAGTCGTATGGCCAGCCTACTCCCTATGGATTCTATCGACTCTATACTCGCAAGCAGAGCAAGGACTTTGTCAACCTCTGGGAGGCTCCAAATCTCTTGTTGCAGAAAACTCCTGCCGATGCTTTCGTGGCTACTACACATCTCACATTTGCCGCCAAGAAAGAGGGACAGTATACGGGACTTATTATGATGGGACTGGACTATAGCGCCCTGGTAATCAAGAGAGTAGGCGACGAATTTCAGTTGCAACAGATAACCTGCAAGAGTGCCGATAAGGGAAAACCTGAAATAGTAAAAGTGCTGGCCACTCTGAAACCATCCGATAGTGACCCCGTAAACTATGAACCCGCACTCTATCGAGACATCTATCTCCGCCTCACAGTCAAGGAAGGAGCCGTGATGACATTCGCCTATAGTCTCAACGGTAAGAAATTCATCACCGTGGGCGACGAATTCAAAATGCGCGAAGGCAAATGGATAGGAGCAAAGTTTGGATATCTGGCTGAGGAACCTTATGGCAAGGGCATCACTGGATTTGTAAATATCGATTGGATGCGCGTCACCAAGAAATAAAGCGGGCGAGCTCTGCTGCCATAAGTGTCGGCAAGAAAGAATTTTTGCAGTATTTGCTTTGTGGTGTAAGAAAAAAGATGTATCTTTGCACCCTATATAAAGAAATATACTAATTTGAATATATAAAAAACAGATATTGCAAAAGATTATGGCAAAGAAGTTCGCCGAATATAACGGTTTAAACCTTACACAGGTTAACAAAGAAGTACTTAGTCAGTGGGAGAAAGAGGATATCTTCCACAAGTCTATAGATGAACGGGAAGGATGCCCGCAGTTCGTGTTCTTTGAGGGACCTCCCTCCGCCAACGGACACCCGGGCATCCATCACGTCTTGGCCCGCTCCATCAAGGATACATTCAACAGGTATAAGACCATGCAGGGAATGCAGGTGAAGCGCAAGGCTGGTTGGGATACACACGGACTTCCTGTTGAACTCGGTGTGGAGAAAGAACTGGGTATAACAAAGGCAGATATCGACAACCACAACTCTCCAAAGTATATCTCTGTGGAGGAATATAACCACCGATGCAGGGAAAACGTTATGAAATATACTGCTGAATGGAGAAAGTTGACCGAGGAGATGGGATATTTCGTTGATCTCGACCATCCATATATCACCTACGATAATAAATATATCGAAACCTTGTGGTGGCTGCTCAAGCAACTCTATGACAAGGGACTGCTCTACAAGGGATACACCATACAACCATATTCTCCTGGTGCAGGTACAGGACTGAGTTCTCATGAGCTCAATCAGCCTGGATGCTATAGGGATGTCAAGGATACCACCGTGACAGCCCTCTTTGAGGTGCGCAAGCCAAAAGAGGAATGGACACGATGGGGCAAGGCCTATTTCGCAGCATGGACCACTACACCATGGACCCTGCCTTCAAATACCGCTCTCTGCGTGGGACCAAACATCGGCTATGTGGCCGTAGAGACCTACAACGCCTATAATGCAGAGAAGATTACCGTGGTGATGGCAGAAGCCCGTGTTAATGCCTACCTCAAACCTGAAGGCAAGGATGCTGATATGGAGGATTTCAAACCAGGCAACAAGGTGGTGCCATACCGTATCGTTGGCCATTATACAGGCAAAGAACTGGTAGGCATGGAATTCAACCAACTCATGCCTTGGGTAAAACCATCTGCCAAAGTAGATGACAATGCTGCCGCCTTCGTGAAAGATTATGCTGAACAGCATCCAAACAAGGTGTTCGGTGGCGAAAACGGAAAAGACACATTCGTGGAAATGTCAGAATGCGCTTTCCGTGTCATCCCTGGTGACTATGTGACCACAGATGACGGTACTGGCATTGTGCATATCGCTCCAACATTCGGTGCCGACGATGCCAAGGTAGCAAAGGATGCTGGTATTCCTTCTCTCTTCCTTATAAATAAAAAAGGTGAAACCAGACCTATGGTTGATCTCGAGGGAAAATACTATACTATTGATGAACTCGACGACAACTTCATCAGCGCATGCGTAGACAAAACCCTCTATGCCAAGCATGCTGGCGACTATGTCAAAAACGCATACAAACCCGAATTCAATATGGGTGGCAAATATGACGAAGAGGCTGCCGCCAAGGCAGAAGACCTCAATATCGTGATATGCATGGAGATGAAACAGGAAGGAACAGCCTTGAGAATAGAGAAACACGTGCATAACTATCCTCATTGCTGGCGCACAGACAAACCAGTGCTCTATTACCCCCTCGATTCATGGTTTATTCGCTCAACAGCAAAAAAAGAGCGCATGGCCGAACTCAACAAGACAATCAACTGGCACCCAGAGTCTACAGGCACAGGACGTTTCGGTAACTGGCTCGAAAACCTCAACGACTGGAACCTCTCACGCTCCCGCTTTTGGGGCACTCCACTGCCTATATGGAGAGACGAAGATGGCGAGGAGGTCTGCATCGGTAGCCTCGAGCAACTCTACAACGAGATAGAAAAAGCCGTAAAGGTAGGAGTGATGAACTCTAACCCCCTAAAGGCAAATGGCTTTGTGCCAGGAGATTATAGTGATGACAACTATAATCGCATAGACCTGCACAGACCATACGTAGACAATATTATCCTTGTAAGCAAGACAGGCAAGGCTATGAAACGTGAAACCGACCTCATCGACGTGTGGTTTGACTCTGGTAGCATGCCTTATGCACAGATACACTATCCTTTCGAAAATGCAGAACTCATCGACAAGAGATTGGCATTCCCTGCTGATTTCATTAATGAAGGAGTAGATCAGACTAGAGGATGGTTCTTCACCCTGCATGCCATAGCCACCATGGTATTTGATTCGGTAGCGTTTAAGAACGTGATTTCTACTGGTCTTGTGCTCGATGCCAAGGGCAACAAGATGTCAAAGCACCTCGGCAACGCGGTCAACCCGTTTGAGATGATCGACAAGTATGGTGCCGACGCCGTGCGCTTCTATATGATGACCAACTCGGAGCCGTGGGACAACCTCAAGTTTGACCCCACAGGTGTCGATGAGGTGCGCCGCAAGTTCTTCGGCACCCTCTACAACACCTACTCGTTCTTCAGCCTCTACGCCAACGTCGACGGCTTCACCTATAGCGAGGCCGACGTGCCCGTGGCCGAACGTCCCGAGATCGACCGTTGGATCCTGTCTGTGCTCAACACGCTCGTCAAGGGTGTGCAGCGCGAGATGAACGGATATGACCCGACCCGCGCCGGTCGTCTCATCGACACGATTGTCAACGACGACCTGTCCAACTGGTTCGTGCGTCTTAACCGCAAACGCTTATGGGGCAAGGAGATGTCAAAGGACAAGCTCTCTGCCTACCAGACCCTCTATACCTGTCTTGAGACCGTGGCTAAGCTGCTTGCGCCCTTCGCGCCCTTCTTTGCCGACCGTCTCTACACAGACCTCACCACGGCCACAGGCCGCGACAACAAGTCGGTTCACCTCGCCGCCTTCCCCAAGGCCGACTACTCTCTCGTCGACGCCGACCTCGAGGCCCGCATGACCATAGCACAGAAGATCACGTCGATGGTGCTGGCTCTCCGCCGCAAGGTCAACATCAAGGTGCGTCAGCCGCTACAGGCCATCATGATTCCCGCCGCAAGCGAGGATCAGAAGAAGCACATTGAGGCTGTGAAGGAGCTTGTCATGAACGAGGTCAACGTCAAGGAGCTTCGCTTTGTCGAGGGTTCGGGCGTGCTTGTGAAGAAGGTAAAGTGCAACTTCAGAACCATGGGCAAGAAGTTTGGCAAGCTCATGAAGGGCATCGCCGCCGCCATGTCGGCTCTCGAGCAGGAGCAGATTGCTGACCTTGAGAAGAACGGCAACATAGCTCTGAACGTCGATGGCAACGATGTTGTGGTTGAGGCTGCCGATGTGGAGATCATCTCTGAGGACATTCCCGGATGGCTCGTGAGCAACGAAGGCAACCTTACTGTTGCCCTTGAGGTGGAGCTGAACGACGAGCTGCGTCGCGAGGGCATGGCCCGTGAGCTTATCAACCGCATCCAGAACCTGCGTAAGGAGAACAACTTCGAGATTACAGACCGTGTAAACGTCGAGG
>JALFPC010000102.1 GCA_022782305.1 Prevotella sp.
GATGTAGCGTGGTATGATGGCAATAGTTCAAGTGAAACACATCCCGTAGCCACCAAATCCCCCAATGAATTGGGACTATATGACATGAGTGGCAATGTATGGGAGTGGTGTCAGGACTGGAAGGGCAGTTATAGCAGTGCTGCTCAAACCAATCCTACTGGTGCATCGAGTGGGTCTAGCCGCGTGTATCGCGGCGGCAGCTGGTTCGGCGGCGCCGAGAGCTGCCGCTCATTCCTTCGCCGCGGCAGTGCGCCAGGCTTCCGCTACAACAATGTCGGGCTGCGCCTCGCCCTCTCCGAGTAACATGCTGGGCATCCCCTTTATCATCTAAGCTAAGTGGCTATGAGTTGATGACGGGTGGTCAAGAGAAGAGGCGTGCGGAGCCGCCTCTGATAAAGACCACAAGACATCAACGAATATAAAAAACTAAATTCCGCCGCAGGCGGAAAAAATATTTTGATATGTAAATAAAGATATAGACATGCCATTGTTGCCTGATGCATCTCAGATGTAAGAACTCAACCATTTCCTAAGGTCGCACAAGATAGTTGATGTGAGAAAGGAATTAGCATATCCTGCATAGGTTGCTGGCTGCTGCAAAGGTACTGAAAGACCCGGGGATGTCTATGGAGCAAATTGCAGATCTGGCCAATCTGCCTATAGAAAAGATACAGAACTTATAGATGGGAATTTATAGAACCCACCTACAATAAATACAGTAAAGAGGGTGTGTCGGAACAATCTGACACACCCTCTCTTAATAGCGATTGGTCGGGATGAGGCGACTCGAACGCCCGACCCCTACGTCCCGAACGTAGTGCGCTACCAACTGCGCTACATCCCGATTACTTTTTGATAATCAGCGCTTTATAGACCGCTTTTTGCTCATTTCATAGAATATCACGCCAACATTGAGATAGCCATTCTTGAAAAGATTTTGCAAAGTTACAACATTTTTTTCATTCTGCCAAATATTTTAGGTTGTTCTCGGTTGTTTATTGTTAATTTGTTCGGTTGTTTGTTGGAGTTTTATTCGGTTGTTTGTTGGAGATTTATTTGGTTGTTTGTGATAAAACATCCGATAATTTGCGCTTATGCACAACTTGAACAAACTAGGAAGTAGGTAAGAGAACCTTTGAAAACTGACTAATGGTGGGTTCTATATATTCCCACCTAAATATTAGAAATGGAGGGAAGAACGAATAAATCGCTTGGTGTGATTTTGGTGTGATTTTTTTTCAGATATAATGTAATATGAATCCTATTATGATTAGGAGAATCGCAAACCCTATAATTTGAAATAATGATAATTCCATAAGAAAATTGGTTAATTCCAGACCTTAAATATAACATCCTAATCTTTCAGTGTACCTATTGGCACTACCCATACGCCATCCTCACGCTTGAAAGCATACTTACCAGTTGCTGTCAGTACCATCAGGAACGAGGGGGTCTTCATTTTTGTAGTATCTATCTTCTTGGCGAGTTTCTGGAGCGACTTCGCACCTTCTTCTATCAGTCTCTCGCCACCCAACTTAATCTCAATCAGTCCATACGAACCATTGCGCAGATGCACCACAGCATCGCACTCCAACCCATCAGAGTCCCTGTAGTGATACACCTCACCATCCAAAGCCTGTGCATACACCCTCAAGTCGCGCATACATAGTGTTTCAAAGAACAACCCCAGGGTGTTCAGGTCACTCATCAAATCTGTTGGTCCTACACCTAATGCTGCTACAGCTATCGAAGGGTCGGTGAAGTAACGTGTGTCACTGGACCTTATCGCAGACTTAGATCTTAAATTCGGATTCCAAGCTTTCACATCTTCAACCACAAATATACCTTTCAACGCCTTTAGGTAGGAATATACAGTTCTGTCATCCAACGTGTCTCGGTCGTTAGCCTTCATATCCGCACTAATAGCGGTCAGAGATACCTGTGTGCCTTGATTTCTAGCATACGAACGCATCAGCAACTTCACACGTTCTGGGTTACGCACTACACCATCCGGCTCCTTGATATCAACATTCACCACTGTATCGTAATAGTCAAATGCACGTCCCAGGGCAATGTCCTTGTCCTGATCGACCGCCTTCGGCCAACCACCTCGACATATCAGCCAAACCACATCCTGCAACTCAAGATTGTTGATGCCAACCATCTTGTCAGACCCTCCAAAGAGATCCTCCAAACTTATCTGTCCACAAGATTCACCTGACTCCCAAAGTGTCATGGGGCGCATCGTTATACGTGCAATACGACCTGCACCAGAGTGGAAAATCTTCTTTCCTTGCTCAACATCTTCGTCATCTTGCAATGGAGTTACTGACCCTGTGAGAATAAACTGACCATCGCCCTCACGATGATCTACTGTAAAGCGGACAGCATCCCATAATTCAGGAGCAATCTGCCATTCATCAATCAGCCTGGGAGTGTCACCATTCAGTAGCAAATCGGGGTTAATCTGTGCCAACTGTAGGTTCATAGCCCTGTCTTTTGGTTGATCCATATAGAGGATACTTTTGGCCTGCTGTTCTGCAGTAGTAGTCTTGCCACACCACTTGGCTCCCTCAACCAGTACAGCTCCCATACCTTTCAACTTGTTTTCCAACAGTTTATCTGCTATTCTATGTCTATAATGCATATATTATTAGTCAGTTCGTGGGTTAATATTTAGTCAACTTAAGAATACACAATTGGTCATATTGTGAATGTTTGTTTAGTCAACTTGTGGGATTCTACTACAAAATTACACATTTCCTTTCATTCCTCCAAGAATAATCGTATTATGAGGCGCATATTTTGCAGATTATTTGCAAAATTTAACGCAGTTATCAAGCATGTACCAAATCTTAGAGCATGTGATCAATCAAAAACTTATACATTTAATGAAATTTGTTTCATTTGGTTATCATATTTACACTATTTGACTATACCACTCATGACATCTTTGAACTAACGATATTCTATCGTCAAGGCTTACTATTATTCAAAAGGAATTCAGAAAAAACTTTTGGTGTGATTTTAGTGTGATTTGTTTCAGAGAAATAAAAAATCAAATAATATACTTTTTGTGCGTTACCAACTGCGCTACATCCCGCCACAATATTTGTTTGCGAGTGCAAAGGTAATTGAAAAAATGAGAATGGTGCATTTTTTGATATAAAAATTTGCATAATACAAAAAAAATATATACCTTTGCACCCGCAAATGCAGTTGAGCATAATATATAACCCCAAAACTCAACGCTTACAGCACAGTTGATGCATTGCAATCATTTATTGGTGCCATAGCTCAGTTGGTAGAGCAAAGGACTGAAAATCCTTGTGTCCCCGGTTCGATTCCTGGTGGCACCACAAAAATAGAGAGCCACTTCGGATGAAGCGGCTCTCTATTCGTAATACACTATGCTATTAAATAAACATCACCAAGATAATAAAGACCGCAATATGGAATATATGTCAGAAGAGGGCTACAATAAGATTGTGGCTGAACTAAAAGAACTGGAAACGGTAGAGTTGCCGCGCGTAAGAGATGCTATATCAGAGGCAAGGGCGCAGGGTGACCTCAGCGAGAATTTCGAATATCATGCAGCAAAGCGCGAGCAGGGTAGGCTGCTGGGTCGTGCCCGTTTCCTGCAGCGTATTCTCGAGAATGCCAGGGTCATAGACAAGAACCTGCTCAATAGCGATGCCGTGGGACTGCTCTCAAAGGTAGAGATTACAAATATGAATAATGGTGCCAAGATGACATACACGGTTGTAAACCCGCACGAGGCTAATATAGCCACTGGCAAGATGTCTATCAAGTCACCTATAGCCCAGGCATTGCTGGGCAAGAAAGTGGGCGACACGGTGAGCGTACACGTGCCCGCCGGCAACCTTCAGTTGCGCATAGACAGCATCACCATGGGATAGGAAAATAATGATGATGCTTGATTTTTCAAGTGTTATTCATGCTATTACGATAATTTATATATAATTATTTGCGTAGTTTGGTGATTTTTTTGTAAGTTTGCATCATAATTGAAGATGCTATGAAGTCAAAAGAGTTCTTCGGAAAGTTTCTCAGCCGTTACCTGTGGGGAAATCTCATAGCCATGGGTATCGTGGTGGTATTGCTGTGCATAGGTGTAAAATACGGATTGGATGTATACACCAAGCATGGCGAGGCCGTCGTTGTGCCCCAACTCAACGGCATGGATAGCGAGAAAGCCAAGGAGTTGCTGGTGCGCAATGGACTGAAAGTGATAGTGAGCGACAGCGGATATAACAAACGTATGCCAGCAGGATGCGTGCTCATGCAAACACCTAATGCTGGTATGAGAGTGAAGATGGGGCGCACCATCTTCCTGACCATCAATTCACCCAATTCTCCCACAGCCACCATACCAGACCTCATAGACAATAGCAGCGCAAGAGAGGCTGAGGCCAAACTCAAGGCCATGGGATTTAAGATGCTCTCGCCACGCATGGTGGAAGGTGAGAAAGACTGGGTGTATGGCATCACCGCAAATGGCAGCATCCTGAGATGTGGCGACAAACTGCCTGTGGGCACTGCCCTGACTCTCATGGTGGGCAATGGCTCCTATTCTGATGCCGAAGATGTGGATATCGATTATTCTGAGCCCGACATGGATGATTCTACAGGTGATGTGGATGATTTCCAAGCTGTAGACGGCAATGGTATGGAGGTGATAGTAGAATGACATACGACAATACGTGTCCCGATGAGATGGGAATGGAAATGGAGGCCTTGGGCGACGACTTGCTCACGGATGGCGATATGCTTGATGGCGACGACTTGCTCACAGATGGCGGCTTGATTGATAGTGACGGCAGCGGTGACGGTAGTCAGTTGTATGAGCATTTCCGTATAGATGTGGACAAGGGTCAGCAGCCTATCAGAATAGACAAATACATGTTTGAGAAACTCCAGCATTCCAGTCGCAACCGCATACAGAAGGCTGCCGATGCTGGTTTTGTGCATGTAAACGGGCGTGCTGTGAAGAGCAACTACAAGATACGTCCGGGCGATGTGATCACTCTCATGCTCGACCGACCGCACCATGACACATCCATCGAACCCGAAGATATTCCACTTGACATTGTATATGAGGATGACAGCCTTATGGTTATCAATAAACCCGCAGGCATGGTGGTGCACCCCGGTTGCGGCAATTTCCATGGCACCTTGGTAAACGCAGTGGCTTACCACCTCAGAAACCTCACCACCTACGACCCTAATGACCCGCAGGTGGGACTGGTACACCGCATAGACAAAGATACCAGCGGACTGCTCGTGGTGGCAAAAACGCCAGAGGCCAAGAGTCATCTCGGTGCACAGTTTTTCAACAAAACCACTCACCGCAGTTATAATGCCTTGGTGTGGGGCAACTTCGTGGAAGACGACGGACGCATAGAGGGTAACATCGGGCGAGACCCCAAAGACCGCCTGCGCATGGAGGTGTTCAGTCCCGACAGCGGCATAGGCAAACCGGCAGTAACACATTATCATGTGCTGGAGCGATATGGTTATGTGACCTTGGTGGAATGTGTGCTGGAAACGGGACGCACGCACCAGATTCGTGCGCACATGAAGCATATCGGTCATCCGCTATTCTCAGACGAGCGCTATGGCGGTTGCGAGATATTGCGAGGCGAGCGCACGGGCAGTTACCGACAGTTTATCCTCAATGGATTCAAACTATGTCCGCGTCAGGCCCTGCATGCACGTACACTGGGTTTCATCCATCCCGTGAGCGGCGAGCAGATGGATTTCAGTGCATCCATCCCCGAGGATATGGCGCTGCTGATAGACAAATGGCGCAAGTATACGGGCAATGCCAAGATATAAGATAACAGAATAGTTATTTAACAACGAATAGTAATTTCAACTACAGATATGAAAACCAAACAATTAAAAAAAACAGTAGCGATAGTGTGCGGCGGCGACTCCTCCGAGCATGATGTGTCGCTGCGTTCAGCACAAGGACTTTATTCCTTTTTCGACAAGGAGAAATACAATGTGTATATCGTAGATGTGAAGGGTACCGACTGGCATGTAGACCTCAACGATGGTACAACGGCACCCATTGACCGCAATGACTTCTCATTCGTGCTCAATGGACAGGTTGTGCTTTTCGACTATGCCTATATAACCATACATGGTACACCAGGAGAGAATGGTTTGCTGCAGGGATATTTCGACCTTATACGACTGCCTTATTCCACCAGCGGAGTATTGGTGGAGGCCATGACCTTCGACAAGTTTGTGCTCAACCAGTATCTGCGTGGCTATGGCGTAAGCGTGGCCGATAGCATGCTCATTCGCCAGGGCTACGAGGAGATAGTGTCTGACGATGAGATAGAGCAGCGCATAGGCATGCCATGCTTTGTGAAACCAGCTGCCGACGGTAGCAGTTTTGGCGTGTCGAAAGTCAAAAACAAAGACCAGTTGGCTCCTGCCATCCGCAAGGCCATGATGGAGAGTCCCGAAGTGATGGTGGAGCAGTATCTCGAGGGTACAGAGATATCGGTGGGATGTTACAAGACCAAGGGTAAGTCGGTGGTGCTGCCTGCCACAGAGGTGGTCACCAGCAATGAGTTCTTCGACTATGATGCCAAATACAACGGTCAGGTGCAGGAGATCACACCTGCCCGACTCAGTGCTGAAACCACTGAGCGGGTGCGCCAGCTCACCAGCCATATCTACGACATATTACATTGCAATGGTATCATCCGCATTGACTATATCATAGGCAAGGGTGTGGGCAGCGACGGCAAGGAGACCGACAAGATAAGCATGCTGGAGATAAACACTACACCGGGCATGACTCCCACAAGCTTCATACCACAGCAGGTTAAAGCAGCGGGACTCAATATCACCGATGTGCTCACAGAGATAGTTGAGAACCAGTTCTATTGATATCATTAACAGAAGTATTCAGACTATGAAAGTACCATCAGAATTTGACGCCATCAGGCCTTTCGAGCCTGAAGAGTTGCCAGAGGTAATGGAGCGGCTCATTGCCGACCCGCAGTTCCGCATGGTCATGGGTTATGTCTTTGCCGATGTGCCCTTCGATGCCTTGGCCGCCAAGATGCGCCAATGCAAAGATAACCTGTCGTTTCAGTATACATTCCCATACGTGTTTCTCAAGCAACTTATTGCCAAGGCAAGCACGGGGTGCGATATGGACCACAGCAGCATAGACCTCAACAAGAGATACACATTTATTAGCAATCATCGAGACATAGTGCTCGATTCGGCATTGCTCGACGTGTTGCTCTTCGATGCCAAATGCACCACTACCTGCGAGATAGCCATTGGCGATAACCTGCTGGCAGCACCATGGATCAAAGACCTGGTGAGGGTCAACAAGTCGTTTATCGTGGAGCGCAGTGCTGGCATACGCGAGATGCTGGCTTCCAGCAAACGCCTGTCTGAATACATGCATTTCGTTATTGCCCATAAGCATGAAAATATATGGATAGCCCAGCGTGAGGGTAGGGCAAAGGATAGCAACGACCGCACTCAGGAGGCCTTGCTCAAGATGATGGCCATGGGTGGCGAAGGTTCTGTTGCCGACCGCTTGCGCCAACTCCATCTCGTGCCGCTGGCAATATCACTCGAATATGATCCTTGCGACTGGTTGAAGGCCCGTGAGTTTCAACTCAAACGCGACATTGAAGGATGGAAGAAGACACGTCAGGATGATGTGGAGAGCATGCGCACGGGCATCATGGGATATAAGGGACAGATCCATTACCACTGCGCACCATGCATAGACTCATTCCTCGACACTCTCAGTGCCGACATGCCCAAGGGTGAGGTGTTTGCAGCCGTGGCACAGCATATAGACAAGTGCATACATGCCAACTATAGACTCTATCCCAATAACTTCATAGCCCTCGACAAATTGAATGGCAATGATGAGCATGCCGACAGATATACAGCGGATGATAAGGCAAGATTTGAGCAGTATATAAGCGGACAACTGGCCAAGATAGATATTCCTGGCAAGGATGAGCAATTCCTCATGACCCGCATGCTTGAGATGTATGCCAACCCTGCCATCAATCATCTGAAGGCTATTTCCTGAGTTGATATT